>CAZNBR010000017.1:0-22517 GCA_964571315.1 uncultured Syntrophaceae bacterium | reverse complement strand
CGAGCGGTTCCTGCTCGCCTTCATCGCCCTGCTGCGACTCATCACCCGCCCGGCGCCATGGCAGGTACTGCCGAATGTCTCCTCGAGGGCCTTGTCTGTCCCCACGAGCACATACGATCCAGTGCCCATATCTCCCGGTATCAGGACCGGCTGCCCCACCTCGCGATACACATCCGGCAGGGCGGGGTGCCGGGGGGGGAGCGCCCTCGTGGCCCCCTTGCGGTGGACGCATACGAGTCTTTTCCTGCCCTCTATCTCAAACTCTTCTACCTTTGCGATATTGTGGCACACATCGTAGACCAGCCTCATCCCTATGTCGCGTGGAGAGCGTTGCAAGGTTTTCTCAAAGGTCTGTGCCGTCCAGTGCATCAGTATCTGTCTGTTCGCCCAGGCATAATTCGCAGCACAGGCCATGGCGGCCATATACTCCTCCCCCTCAGCCGAGGTAAGATACGCACAGGCCAGCTGCCGGTCGGGGAGGGGGAAGTCCAGCGCTCTGCTGTGCTTGACCATCCGCGCGAGATAGTCGTCGCATATCTGATATCCGAAGCCCCGTGACCCGGTGTGAATGGCGACGGCAACCTGGCCTTCGGCAGTCAATCCGAATGCAGAAGCGACGCGTCGGTCGAAGATCTCTTCCACGACCTCTATCTCCAGAAAATGGTTTCCAGAACCCAGGGTCCCCAGTTGTCTCCTGCCCCGCTCGAGGGCCCGGTCACTCACGCAGGCGGGGTCTGCCCCCCGCATGGCACCGCCGTCTTCTGTCGTAGCCAGATCGCTGTCTGAACCGTAGCCGCGGTGGACCGCCCACGCGGCCCCCTGGCGCAGCACCTTCTTTTCTTCATCCACCGAAAGCTTCAGGGCGCTTTCGGAGCCCACACCGGCGGGTATGTTTCTGAAGAGGGCAACAACAAGCTCTCGCAGCTTATCCCTGATCTCACCGATCTGCAGGTTGGTCACCATCAGGCGAACGCCGCAATTGATGTCATATCCCACCCCTCCGGGAGAGATAATCCCCTCTTCCATGTCGAAGGCCGCGACACCGCCGATGGGGAACCCGTACCCCCAGTGAAAATCAGGCATTGCCAGCGAATGACCGATGATCCCCGGGAGGTGCGCCACATTGGCGACCTGCCTCGGGCTTTCATCCGTGCCAATCGTTTTTATCATCCGCTCATCGGCATAGATAATCCCGGGAACCCGCATCCCCCCCACGGGGGGTATGATCCAGCGAAAGGCATCAAGCCGTTCGATCTTGATATCAGACATCGCAGATAACCCTCCCGGTCCACCCCTGTGCGGCCCTTTGTATCTGTGCCCGGTGGTAGGTAACCGCCTTTATCTCCACATCCATCGTGTGCCGGCCGTGCGCGAAGGGCTCTCCTGTTGCTGCTGCGCGCAGGTGAAACCCGTCCATCTCGGCGATCACACATTCCTTCAGCAGCCAGCCCTCGCCGTTGTACAGGTATAGAATCTCTCTGAGAAAATTGACCAGCACCTCCTCCCGGTCACCTCCTTCAGCGACAATCTCACGTTCTTCCCTTCCCCGTACACGGCGTCTGTCGGTCATGATATCAGAAAGGGCGATGGCGGCATTCCGGAAGAGATCCCTCTCGTCTGTACCGTATATCTCCACCCCGAGGTCGGCTGTATGCTCGAATATTCGGTAGGGCGGGCGTGCCGCTCGAATAGCATCTTTGGTCATAGTGGATACCTTTCGCTTCACAAGTATAGAACACCTGCCATTGGAATGGAAGCCCGATCACGACTCACTTGCGCTGTCTCCCCTGAGATTCGGGCCCACATTGCTATCGATGGTGAGATCTGCCACACTTCGCACTGTGACATATCGTACGGATTAGGAGAACCCATGGGGCCATGTAACGTTTACATACCGGAACACCTGGAGCGGATAGTCTCACGACACGCACAGGATCTGTCGTCCGCCGTTGAAGAGGACCTGAAAGCATTGTATGTCCTGCTTGCCGTGACCGGCGAAGAGATGGAGGGGTATTTCACCGGGCAGGAGATATCGCTTCTCTGTGAGGTCTTTAAAAACGGTGAGTTCGAGTCGGTACGGATCCGGGAATGGCCAGCCCAGCTTGCCTGGGATCTGGAAGATGTAGAAAAATATGAGAAGCTCAGCGCACACTTTAAGACAAACGCGGAGGTCCTGATTGAAAAGCTGGAGGTGCTCACCCCCCTGCAGGCCCTGTGGCTTCTCCACACGATCAGGAGAAGCAGTGATACAGAAACCGGCGCCCACCGCACCGGCTGATCCTATTCTTCCAGAAGTCCTTTTATCTTGTCCCCCAAGGCCTTTACCCGTTGTTCGGCTTCTTTTCCCGCAGCCGTGGTCTGCTCCGTCACCGCCTTTTTCGTCCCGCCAAGGGTCAATCCCAGTTTCTTGAGCTGATCGTTCAGGACATTTGTCATATCGGGGGCTGTGATCTTTTTGTACAGCGCCGCAAATATCTCCTTGGCGGCCTCCGCCGGTGAGGTACCACCCGCCCCCTGGCCTATGTTCGTGAGGTGTATGTTCGGCAGTGGTACCGTTATCTCGCTTCCTCCGAGCACGGCCGTGGCCAGGGTGATCCTCCCGTCTCTGATGATAACATCCCGTATGACTATCTTTTTCCCCTCACTCTTCGCTCCTTCACCCGTTTTCTCGGTTTTCGCTTCGGATTCCTTTCCCGCTTCGGTCCTCTCCTTGATATTGTTCAGGATGGTCTGGAAATTGTCGGTCCCGCCCCGTTTTTCATAGGTAATCTCAGGAGCAATCACCTCAATTTTTTCAATGATAATGGGATCCGAGGTCAGCGATTTCTCATCCACGTCTATATAGATGGATTCAACTGAAAGGGCCTTTGGTGACTTAAAGGTACCGGGGTTCCCGAGATAGAATCCCCGGATCTCGGCCTGTGCGGAGAGCAGGGAAATATCCACATCCGACAGACGGACCTCCGTCTTTGTTATGCCCGGCCCATACGTGTTGACAACGATTTTTATCACGGACCCAAGATTCAAGAGAACAGCAACTAATAAACCGACGATAATGATAACGACACCACCGATAATAATCATCACCTTTTTTTTCATGATCAGCCTCCTCCTGCATTTTGTTGTCCTCGATGGTACCCTTTCCTATCGGTCTCTCTTCAGCGTGTATAGGTGCGAGATACCCATGAGAAAGGGGTGCGAGGCAATCATCGTAAATCCTCGATCTTGCAGCAGTGTTACGAGTGTTTCAGGTGGCAGAAAGTCCATGACGGAATCGCGCAGGTACCGGTATGCCTGGGTACTTCCGGAAATAATACCTCCAATCACGGGAAGGACGTTTTTAAAATAGGCAAAGTATATCCTTCTGAAAAACCGGTTTGAGGGTACGGACAGTTCAAGGATCGCTATCACACCTCCCCTTTTGATGATGCGGAACAGCTCGTCGAGGCACCGGTCGAGTCTGATGACGTTTCGTATCCCGAAGGCTACCATGGCACGGTCAAAGGTTTCATCCCGAAAGGGCAGGGTGACGGCGTCCCCATTTATCAGGAAATAACGGGTTGTATCCACATATCTCCTGGCTTTTCGAGCTGCCTGCTCAAGCATCCCGGCCGATAGATCAATCCCCACGACCCGGCACCCCGTATCACGGAGGGCACCGAGGGCCAGGTCCCCTGTCCCCGTGGCAATATCCAATACCAGACAGTCTCCCTCAATACCCAAGGATCGTATCGTCTTCTTTCTCCAATACCTGTCGACGGAAAGCGAGAGTATTCTGTTCAATATGTCGTAGGAAGGGGCTATGTGGTCAAACATGCCCCCTATGATTTCCGGTCGTTTATCCACTCTTTCATTCACTTCCACCCTAACCCTGGTAAACGGGATAAGTGCGTTAACGAAATTATCCCCTGCCAGAAAACGCAGAAAATAATTTCTAACTTACTAAAGATCATGGCTGCGGGAGATACCGGTACACCAAGACCCCCTGTTAAAAATCAAAGGTCCCCGACTCCGCGTCCGGCAGTTCCTCTTCCTCGACCGTATCCGGTTCTTCGCGTTCCACTCTAGCCAGTCCTACCAGTGTCTCTCCATCGGCCAGATCGATAAGCTTGACTCCCTGGGTGCTGCGGTGCAGGAGAGAAACCTCATTCACTCCCAACCGTATGATGTTTCCCGTATTGCTGATCAAAAGAATATCCTCACCGCCGGTCACCTGTTTTATGCGTGTTACGAAACCGACTTTTGGCGTGGTCTTGAGGTTAATAATGCCCTTTCCACCCCGGGACTGGAGCCGATATTCCGAAATCTCCGTTCTCTTGCCGAATCCCTTCTCTGAAACGGCCAGGATGGAATTACTGTCACTGAGCACCTCCATACCGACCACTTCGTCATCCTTGGCTATCCTGATCCCCGTAACACCCCGGGCCGTTCTCCCCATGGGACGAACATCCCTCTCATTGAACCGTATGGCGTTGCCCTTCCTGGCACCGAGGAAGATGTCCTGGTCACCGTTCGTCTGTTTGACATCAATCAGCTCATCCCCCTCGTCGAGGGTCAACGCAATGATGCCGCCGGATCGGGGACTGGAATAGGCAATGAGGTCCGTCTTTTTTATAATCCCTCGCCTGGTCGCCATGACAACAAACTTGCCCGGGACAAAATCCCTGACAGGGAGGACGGCCGTAATCTTCTCCTCCGGTGATACCCCTATCAGATTCACAATCGCCTTCCCCTTGGCGGCCCTTCCCGCCTGGGGAATCTGGTATATCTTCAACCAGTATATACGCCCCATATTGGTGAAAAACAGGATATGACTATGTGTCGAGGCTATAAACATCCTCTCGAGAAAATCGTCTTCCTTCGTACCCATGCCGACCTTGCCGCGCCCTCCACGGTGCTGGCTCCTGTACAGACTGGCCGGATTTCTCTTGATGTAGTTCTGGTGCGATATGGTAACCACCATATCCTCCTCCACAATCATATCCTCAATCCCGATATCGGTACTGCTCAGGACGATTTCCGTTCTCCTCGCATCCCCGTACCGTTTCAGTATATCCTCCAGCTCCGCTATAATGATATCGAGTACCTTCTGGGAATCCGCAAGTATGCCCTCCAGTTTCTTAACAAGGGCTGATATCTCGATATGTTCCTCCCGTATCTTGTCGCGTTCCAGACCGGTCAGCCTCTGCAACCTCATCTCCAGAATGGCCTTGGTCTGTTCCTCGCTCAGGCCGAATCGCGCCATCAGCTCTTCGGCTGCCGTCTTCGCGTTTTCGGACGCCTTGATAACGGCAATGACCTCATCAATATTGTCGAGGGCGATAATGAGCCCCTCCAAGATATGCAGCTTCTCCCTGGCGCGGGCCAGTTCAAACATCGTCCTTCTGATAACAATTTCTTTCCTGAAATCAATAAACTTAACCAATATTTCTTTGAGGTTCATCAGCCGGGGCTGTCCCCGGTCAATGGCCAGCATGATGATGCCGAACGTCGATTCCATCTGGGTGTGCTTATACAGCTGGTTGAGAATAACCCCCGACATTTCTTCCCGTTTGAGATCGATAACGACCCTCATCCCTTCCCGGTCCGATTCGTCTCTCAGGTCGGCTATACCACTGATCTTCTTGTCTTTTACCAGATCTGATATCTTTTCTATCAGATGTGCCTTGTTTACCTGGTAGGGAAGTTCCGTAATGATGATGCTCTCTCTGTCGTTTCTGGCGTTTCGCTCGATGATTGCACGCGCTCTGATTCTGATGATACCGCGCCCCGTACGGTAGGCGGAGACGATTCCGTCTCGGCCGTTGATAAAGCCGGCCGTCGGAAAGTCGGGGCCCTTGATGAATACCATGAGATCGTCAACCGAAAGTTCCGGATTATGTATAAGCTCGATTATTCCATCGACAAGTTCGGTAAGATTATGAGGGGGGACATTGGTTGTCAAACCAACTGCTATTCCCGACGACCCGTTGAGAAGGAGGGTCGGAATCCTGGCGGGCAGCACCACCGGTTCCTGAAGAGAGCCGTCGTAGTTCGGAATAAAATCAACGGTATCCTTATCGAGGTCCGTGAGAAGCTCATCCGCCAGTTTTGCCATCCTGATCTCGGTATACCGCATGGCGGCTGGAGGATCCCCGTCAACGGACCCAAAATTTCCCTGGCCGTCAATCAGCGGATACCGCATGGAGAAATCCTGCGCCATCCTGACGACAGTATCATAGGCAGCCGTGTCGCCATGGGGATGATACTTGCCGATAATATCACCCACTATTCTCGCTGATTTCTTATAGGGCTTGTTCCACCGATTTCCAAGATCAGACATGGCATACAACGCCCTGCGGTGAACCGGCTTTAACCCGTCTCTGATATCGGGAATGGCGCGTCCTACAATCACGCTCATAGCGTACTCCATGTAGGATTTTTTCATCTCACTTTCTATCGTTACCGGTATGTTCCTCTGGAACAACTGATCCATAATTCTTAAAGACCTTTCTGCCTGTTAGAATATGTTGTTACTGGTATAGTTAACCCCGATAACCGGGATACGTGCGTTAACGAAATTATTAATACCCCCCCGTAAGGGCGCTTCGTAAGAAGGGGGGTGTCTACCCCTTATACACTACTACCTGCCACATTACACACGACAGAGCATTGGTGTGGAGAGGGTGTGAGAATGCCTTGTACTGTCCCCTTGGGCGATACCTTATACGTCCAGATTTGAGACATTAAGCGCATTTTCAAAGATAAATTTCTTGCGCGGTTCGACTTGATCTCCCATGAGTGTCGTGAAGATTGCGTCGGCTGCTACAGCGTCTTCCACTTTCACCTGGAGAAGGGTCCTCCTCTCGGGGTCCATCGTGGTCTCCCACAACTGCTCCGGGTTCATCTCTCCGAGGCCTTTGTATCGCTGCATGGATAACCCCTTTTGCCCCGCCTGAACCACGTAATTTATTAGTGCCCTCATGTGCTCAATCTGTTTCTCCCTCCTCACATCGTCGGCGTCCGTTTCCACGACGGTGTAGGGAGCTTCTCCGAGAGGACTGATCTGGTTGATATGAACCTTGGCCTCCGTAAATTTCGGCATATTGAATATGTCTTTATCTATCCATGTCGTATGGTCCTGTCCATTCTTCTTCAGGCTGAAAAACAGCTTATACCCGCCATGCTCTACATCCGCCTCGGTCCAATGTGAGACAACCCTTTGCCCAATAGCCTTGCTTATCCTTTTACCTGTCCTGGAGAGCACGTCATCGTCCTCAAAATCTTTTTTGGAAAAGACCGGATCGCCGGCCAATAATCTAATGATCTCTTCATCCTTGCCGCTATTGTGAAACTTCTTCAGTATGGCATCAAGCCGTATCCCCTTCTTTATCAGGACCAGCAGTTTGGCTCCTGTGATAATCGTTCCTTGTCCTGTCACAACCCGGACCTTTTCCACCCCGCTCGTGAGGATATACTCATCCATTTCCTCTTCGCTGCTGATATACCACTCCTTTTTCTTGTGCGTGACCCTAAAGAGGGGGGGCTGGGCTATATAGAGATAGCCCCTCTCCACCATTTCACGCATATATCTGAAAAAGAAGGTTAAGAGCAGGGTCCTGATGTGGGCGCCATCGACATCCGCATCGGTCATGATGATAACCTTATGATAGCGAAGTTTCGTGATATTATAATCTTCCTCTCCGATCCCGGCACCAAGAGCAGTGACGATGACCTTGATCTCGTTATTGTTGAGCATCTTATCAAGGCGTGCCTTTTCCACATTCAGCACCTTTCCCCGAAGCGGCAGAATGGCCTGATTACTCCTGTCTCTCCCCTGTTTGGCGGAGCCGCCTGCTGAATCTCCCTCAACAATGTACACTTCACTTCTTGCCGGGTCTTTCTCCTGACAATCCGCCAATTTTCCCGGAAGTGAGGTAACCTCTAGAGCGCTTTTTCTCCGTGTCAGCTCCCGCGCCTTCCGTGCGGCATCCCGCGCCCGTGCCGCGTCGATGGACTTGGAGACGACCTGCCGTGCGATGGTGGGGTTCTCTTCGAAATAACTTCCCAGCTTATCATACACAACCGCTTCCACCAGGCCCTTGACTTCGCTGTTACCGAGCTTCGTCTTTGTCTGCCCCTCAAACTGAGGGTTTTGTAATTTAACGCTGACCACACAGCCCAACCCCTCCCTGACATCTTCGCCCTTCAGAGCTGTTTTATCGTTTTTTCCGATACCGCTGTTGACAATGTAGTTGTTGATCACCCTCGTAAGGGCAGACCGGAAGCCGATCATATGCGTTCCACCTTCGGTGGTGTTGATGCTGTTCGCATACGAAAAAACATTTTCCATGTACCCTTCATTGTATTGAAGGGCCAGTTCCACGGAACAGTCATCCTTTTCGCCACTGATGTAGATGGGCTTGTTGTGAAGGACCTTTTTATTCCGGTTAATGTACTCAACAAATGAAACGATCCCCCCCTTATAGAAGAATTCATTTTTTTTGTCGGTTCTCTCATCATCAATAACGATCTTGATTCCCCGATTTAAAAAAGCAAGTTCTCTCAGCCTGGTTGAAAGGACGTCAAAGCTGAAATCAAGGTCCTCAAAGATTTCAGCATCCGGCAGGAAGGTTATCTTCGTCCCCCTTCTCTTGGTCGTGCCGACCTCTTCAAGGGGGTGAGTGGGGATACCCTTTTTATACGATTGTCTATACACCTTCCCGTCTCTACGCACCTCCAGTTCAAGATGTGCAGACAGGGCATTGACCACGGAAACACCCACTCCGTGCAATCCTCCTGATATCTTATAGCTCTCGTTGTTAAATTTTCCACCCGCGTGGAGCTTGGTCATCACCACCTCGGCCGCAGACACATGCTCCGTCTTGTGTATATCCACGGGGATGCCCCTTCCATTATCTTCGACCGTAACGCTGTTATCAACGCGTATTTTTACCTGTATTAAATCACAATACTCCGCAGCCGCCTCATCAACACTGTTATCCACCACCTCATATACCAGATGATGAAGCCCCTCCTTGCCGGTACTGCCTATATACATGGCAGGCCGTTTCCTGACAGCCTCGAGCCCATCAAGAACCTTTATACTATCCGCACTATATGAATTTTCCAATCCCGTTTAATCTAATCCTTTCTCAGTTCTCAGTTTTATAGGCATCACGACACACATGTAGGCATCGCTTCCGGCAGATCTGACTACACCGGGACCCTCGCCACTTCTTATTTCAAACGATACGACATCTCCATCAATGGGGTCCATGGCATCTAAAAGATACCGGACGCTATACCCCACCTCCAGCTTTTCCCCATTATATGACACATCAATTTCATCCTTCGCCTCACCGACGTCCGGGTTGGTTGAGGTTAAGACCATTCTGTGATCATACACCTCTATCTTCACTCCACTGAACTTCTCAGTGGACATGACACTCATCCTTCTGAGAGAGTGAAGTATCTGATCCTTATCCAGTTGTACTTCCACTCCCCCCTCTTGAGGGATCACTCGCTTGTAATCGGGATACTCTGAGTTAATAAGACTCACCCTCAATACCGTGTCCTGCTTCTTCACCACACAGACACCGTTCGTCACACACATATCAACGGCATCACCCGCTTCAACCAGTTTCCTGATCTCTGAAACTCCCTTTCGCGGTATTATAACACCCTTCATATTGAGAGCATCGTGCCCCTCGCCCACTAAAGACATATTCGCAAGAGATAATCTATGACCATCAGTGGCAACCACGGCAACATTCCCGCCTGTAACCTCAAAGAATACCCCATTCAGGTTCGGCCTCATCTCATCCTGAGAGATCGCAAAAAATGTCTTTTCAAAAACGTTTTTTAATACATCACACGGTATTCTGATAGACTCGATATTTTCAATATCCGAAACCTCCGGAAAATCGCCAGCAGAGATACCGGGTATCTTATATAGTGTCTTACCGCATGTCACATTTACCCAGTTATTTTCCATAACCTTAAAATTGATAACATCCCCTTCTATTTCTCGTACCATCTCAAATAATTTTCTTGCTCCAACCGTGATTTCTCCCGGAGCACTTATCGTGGCGCCATAGTATGATGATAACCCGACTTCCCTGTCGGTAGCAGTTATCCTGATCCTTTCGGATTGTGTTCTAACGAGAATATTATTAAGAATCTGGAGGGTTGTCCTCTTTTCTACAATACTCAGCGTTTTTTGAATGCCCTCTAAAAAAACAGCTCTCTTTATAGAAAATTCCATGTGGTCACCTATTCTTTAAAAGATATTTAATTAAAAAAATATAATAGTAGTAATAGTAGGCCCTGTTAATATGTTAACCAGTTTTAAATAACTATATTAAATTATAAACTATATTCTTACATATAACACTTCATAACATGTTAATACCCGGGGTGTATCGTCATCTCTATCTCTTCCACTATTTTTCGTATTTCATAATCATTTTCCATCATTTTTTTAATCTTATTATTTGAGTAAATAACCGTCGAATGATCCTTTCCACCCACCTTTTCCCCTATATCCGGGAAAGAGCTGTTGGTCATTTTTCTCGCAAGATACATCACTATCTGACGTGAGAGCACGAGATTTTTATTCTTTTTCGGAGATCTTATATCTCCTACCCTAATATTAAATTTTTTCCCGACAGCTTTCAGAATTTCATCTATAGTGACTTCTCTCTTTGCCGCGTGTTTCAGGAGGTTCTTTATAACATCCCGTACGATATCTATCTTAATTTCCTTTCCCGTAAGAGAGGAATATGCCGCTATCCTGGTCAGTATCCCTTCCAACTCCCGTATATTTGAATCTGCAACAGAAGCTATATAATGGGTGACCTCGCTTGATACATTAACATTATTTTCCTGTGCCTTCTTTTCGATAATGGCGATCCTCGTTTCGATATCAGGAGGCTGAATATCTGCTATCAACCCCCACTCAAACCGTGACCGCAGCCTGCCTTCAAGGTTTTGTATTTCCTTTGGAAATTTATCACTCGTCACAACAATCTGCTTCCCTGAGTCGTGAAGAGTATTGAAGGTGTGAAAAAATTCTTCCTGGGTTCTTTCCTTGCCTGCGATAAACTGGATATCATCAATAAGAAGTGAATCTATTTTTCTGTATTTTTCCCTGAAATTCGACATCTTATCGTATCGGATAGAATATATGAGCTCATTCATAAATTCCTCCGCCGATACGTAGAGAACATTTTTTTGGGGATAGAGGGAAACGGTATGGACACCTATGGCGTTTATAAGGTGTGTCTTTCCCAGACCGACACCTCCGTAAACAAATAGGGGATTATAATTACGTGCGGGCTGTTCCGCCACTGAAAGAGCCGCGGCATGGGCAAACTGATTGGACGACCCTACAACAAACCGTTCGAAGGTGTATTTCAAATTAAGAGAGGCGTGCAGGCGAACAGGGTTGCTTTTAACAGTTTTGGGGACACTCATTCCACGTGATGTATCGATGTCCTCCGACTTGCTGACAACGAATTTTATATCTACATCGATACCCGACACGTTTGAAAGCGAGCTGCTGATCAGGTCGCTGTAATTTTCGATAAGCCAGTCCTTAAAGAACTTATTGGGCACACCTAGAAGCACATTATTATCTTCCAGCGAAACTACCCGTATAGGTTTTATCCAGGTTTCAAAGTTCTGCTGGCTAACCTTTTCTTTAATTATTTTAACGCCTTCGTTCCAGAATGCTTCCAAATTTACAACCCTTTATAAACAGTATTATCAACAGGTGTTAATAGAACTTTTCATCTTTTCTTTTAGCAATCGATATATTACCGGGTATCCCCGCTCATGATGGCATCAGATAACCTATCCAGGTCATCGGAGGATAGAAACCGTATTTCTATAAAGCCTCCCTTGCGTAATTGTTTTATGTTGGTCCTCGCCATTAATCGTTCAGATATTGTATTTTCAAGGTCTGTAATATATGGGGCCTTCGTTACCCCAGTTTCGCTTTTAGGTTGGGCACGGTGTCCTTTTACCAGCTTTTCAGCTTCTCTGACATTGAGTTTTTTCCTGATGATCTCCCTCAGGGCAGCTATCTGACCCTCCTGCGAATCAACCGACAAAATAGCCCTCGCATGTCCGGCAGAGATTTCTTTCTTTATCAGTGCGTCTTTTGCCTCTCCGGGAAGATTCATGAGGCGAAGGGAATTTGCTATGGTTGATCGCTCTTTACCCACCCGTGACGATATTTCCTCCTGAGAAAGGTGAAATATTTCTATCAAGGTGTGGTATGCCCCCGATTCTTCTATGGGATTCAACTCCTCGCGCTGGATATTTTCTACGAGAGACAACTCCGCTACGTCCAGGTCTTGGGTCTTGTGCCTGATCAGGATGGGAACATCTCGCAGCCCTGCAGCTTGGGCTGCTCTCCACCTGCGCTCTCCGGCGATAATTTCATACCCTGCATCATTGTCGGACTTTCTCACAAGAATCGGTTGCAGTAAGCCGTTTTTTTTGATGGAAGCTGCGAGGTTTTTTTGTTCGTGCCCGTCAAAGACCTTTCTGGGCTGGAACCTGTTCGGTGATAATTCCTCGATTCCGCACATGGCAAAATTTGGTTTATCGGCTGGATCTTCCATAAGATCCGGGAATATGGCGCCGAGCCCTTTCCCTAAAGCGTTTTTTTTAGACATTATACCCTTCCATTTGCCATGATTTCCCGTGCCAGCGCCATATATGAAACTGCGCCGCGGGACTGGATATCGTACAGTATAATAGGCAATCCATGGCTGGGACTTTCGGAAAGCCTGACATTTCTTGGTATAACGGTTTTAAACACGGTAGACCCAAAAAACTTCCTGGCCTCGTCGGCTACCTGGTGGGAAAGCCGGTTTCTCTGGTCGAACATGGTCAGTAATATACCAGCCAATGACAAAGATGGATTAAGCCGGGCCTGTACCAGTTTAAGACTGTTAAGCAGTTGCCCCAATCCTTCCAGTGCAAAGAATTCGCATTGCAAGGGAATTATGAGTGAATCGGATGCTACAAGGGCATTAACGGTCAAAAATCCAAGAGACGGAGGGCAATCGATTATAATAAATTCATAAGGGGTGTCAATTTTTTTTAGAAAGTTTCTCAGCCTTTTTTCTCTGTCCTTGAGCGATACGAACTCTATTTCAACGCCTATAAGGTCCTGGTTAGAGGGGATAATGTCGAGTGTTGTGATATCTGTCTTACATACAATTTCCTGAAATGGGACATTTTGAACCAGGCCGTAATAGAGATTTTTTTCATGTATTGTGGATGGGTCGATACCCACACCAATGGTAGCGTTTCCCTGAGAGTCACAATCTATCAGGAGGGTTTTTCTTTCTGCAGCAGCCAGAGAAGCCGATAAATTAATGGCGGTCGTTGTTTTACCGACGCCCCCCTTCTGGTTGGCTATGCATATAATTTTTCTCATTTTTTTAAGAGGTTCTTTCTGCAAATTCACGTTCAGAGCAACATGAGCATACTAGCATACAACAGGGCATTTGAGAAGCAGTAATTTAGAAGAGCAGCCCTTCGGTTATCTGGTTGTAACACTCATTTTATGACAGACTCTTGGTGAAACAGAGGAGTTTTCTTGATTCGCCTGTTATGGGAAGTTCTATCTCATGGGACCCCGTCAATGCAAGACCCGTTTTTCTGATGGCATCCGCCCCCTGTGTCAGTTCGTCATCGACATGTTTCCCCTTCATAGCTATCAAGGTCCCGCCGTCAGAAAGAAAATGCGCTCCCACTGTGAGAAAATAGGGAATTTTGAAGGCCGCCCTGGAGATGACGATATCAAAAGAACCCCTGTAGGTTTTCTCAAGCGTTAATGATTCAGCCCTGCTGTTTACGACCGAGATATCCTTCAGCCCAAGCTTACGGATGACGCTCTTGAGAAAAGAGGTCTTTTTGCGGGATGAATCGAGGAGAGTAACGCGAAGCGATCTCATTGCTATTTTGAGCGGGATACCGGGCAGACCGGCCCCTGTCCCGATATCCAACAGTTTTGAATGCCTGTCTTTTATCAGACGTGCAGGGGTGAGAGAATCGATCAGGTGTTTGGTTATATCAAGGGGGGACTTCAGTGAGACAAGCGACATCTTTTCGTTCCAGAAGAGCAGTTCCCGGTAATATTCCATGAGAAGGTCTATCTCGTGATCAGTGAGGGCTATGCCAATCTCCCTGGCGGCCCCGGCGAGTATATCGTGCGTGTTTTCCATTTGTAATCAATCAGACCCATAGGGGTGAAGACGCGAGAACTGATGGCATGAGAGCCTTGAAAACCCTGGTGTGCCCCTAAAATTATATTTTCAAAGGCTTATATCTGCCATGGAAGACCTCAGTAAGGTATGATATAGCACAACTAATTGTAGATTTTAGGCCAAGAGCAATCTTTATGCAATATTAAAATGGACAGGGGCGGAACGTGGAAAAGGCACAAATGGAGAACCTGACGGTAGTATTGAACAAGCCGAAACATCCGGGCAATATTGGGTCTGTTGCCCGGTGCGCTAAAAATATGGGGATACGCAGTATGATCGTCATCAATCCCTTGAATGCCGATAGGGAAAAAATCGAACAGTTGTCGACCCATTTCGCCTTGGACATAGTTGAAAAAATCCAATATTTTGACAGGCTGGATTTGGCGCTCGCTCCCTTTCAGTATGTTGTGGGGGCAACCGGACGATCGGGAGACACCAGCCTTAAAAGGTCGATGATATATCCACGGAAAATGGCGGAAGAGATCGTTGATATATCTCAGAACAACAAGGTGGCACTGGTCTTCGGTCCCGAAGACCGGGGGCTTACCAACAAGGAACTCAAGTACTGCGATCTACTGGTCAAAATTCCCACCTCGGACGACTTGAGATCCATCAATCTTTCGCATGCGGTCATGATCATCTGCTATGAGATCTTTACCGCATGTTCCGAGGACACGTCCGTTTTTACCCAGAAACTGGCTACGGTGGCGGAGACCGAGGCAATGTATGATCATCTGAAGGAGATGTTTCTTCGGATAGGCTTCATAAAGACGCAGAACCCGGATTACTGGATGACAAATGTGCGGCGCTTCTTTTCGAGGACCACGCTGCTTGCCAAGGACCTGAAAATGATACGGGGCATATGTCATCAAGTCGACCTGTATGGGAGGAAAAAGACCCCGTAAGCTGTGACCGGTGTGAACACCATAAAAAACTTGACTTTGACGTATGCGAACCTTACCTTATCCCATGAAACAACATGATGGGCGACGGCTCGTATCATTACTGTTTGTAGAGGTTTCTCACGATAACGATGCCGCATGGATCCTGAGGGATCCATGCCGGCAGCAGAGGGGATTCGGATGATTGTAGTGACTGGAGGAGCGGGATTTATAGGCAGCGCGGTCGTATGGAAGCTGAACACACAGGGATTTGATGATATTGTCATCGTTGACAGCCTCGGAATATCCGAAAAGTGGAAGAACCTGGTCAACAGACGGTTTGCGGATTATATGGACAAGGAGGATTTCCTTGAGCTGGTTCTTGATGATGATGTGCCGTTCGATGTTGAGGCCATCGTTCATATGGGTGCGTGTTCCTCAACAACGGAACGGGATGCGGATTACCTGATGGAGAACAATTATCGCTACACCGCCCAGCTTGCGCGGTGGGCCGTCGAAAAGGAGATACGCTTTATCTATGCGAGCAGCGCTGCGACTTATGGGGACGGCTCCCGGGGATTTTCCGATGATGACAGCGTAAGCTCCGAACTGAGCCCTATAAATATGTACGGGTATTCCAAGCAGATGTTTGACCTGTGGGCCATGAGGAATGGCCTGGAAAGAAAGATTACGGGGATAAAATTTTTTAATGTCTTCGGGCCGAATGAATATCACAAGGGGGACATGCGGAGCGTTATTCACAAATCGTTCGGTCAGATTCGTGAAACGGGGAGAGCGACGCTCTTCAAATCGCATCGGCCTGATTTCCATGACGGCGAGCAGAAGCGCGATTTTGTGTATGTAAAGGATTGTGCGGACGTGATCTGGTGGTTTCTGGAAAACAGGGGGGTGACCGGACTGTTCAATCTCGGTACGGGACAGGCCCGGACGTGGAACGACCTGACGCGGGCGGTATTTGCCGCCATGGGCGTAAAGCCTGAGATTGAATACATAGAGATTCCTGAAGAGATCAGGACGCACTATCAGTATTTTACTGAAGCGAAGATGGACAAACTCCTTGCGGCAGGGTGTCCTGTGCGGACATTGTCGCTCGAGGATGCCGTGTCGGATTATGTGAAAAATTATCTGGAAAAAGACTTGAAACATTTATAGCGGCTGAGCATCAGGGGGGATAGAGAATGAAGATTGTGAGATTCCGCTCACCGGGCGGGGAGGTATTGTATGGTACGTTTGATCCCGGCGTGCCGGACAGGGCCACGATTATTGAGGGCGATATCTTTGGGGACATTGCAATAACGGGGAGGGTAGAACCTATAGAGTGCTTTTTGCCCCCCGTCTCTCCGCCGAACATCATCGCCCTTGGCCTGAATTATGGGAAACATGCCGCTGAAACAGGGATACGAGAACCTGAGAGTCCGGTCTTGTTCCTGAAGGCCACCACCAGCATCGTTGGCCATGGTTCACCTATTGTGCTTCCCACCGCAGGGCCCGACGAAGTGGACTATGAAGCTGAACTTGCCGTCATAATCGGTAAAAAAGCAAAAAATGTTTCGCGCGCCGATGCCCCGAACTATGTGCTGGGATATACCTGCGCCAATGATGTCAGCGCCCGTGATTGGCAGATGAACAAGCAAAAGAAACAATGGGCGAGGGGGAAGAGTTTTGATACGTTTTGTCCCATTGGGCCATATCTCGTGACGAAAGATGAGGTGGAAAACGCGGACAGGCTGAGAATCCGGGCGATACTCAACGGTGAGGTTATGCAGGATTCCAATACATCCGACCTGATTTTCGACATCCCTGCAATAATCAGCGATATCAGCTGCTCCCTGACGCTTTTGCCCGGGACGGTAATACTGACGGGGACACCGGAAGGAGTGGGCTTTGCGCGTATTCCGCCCGTATTTCTGAAAGAGGGAGATAGCGTTACCATTTCCATTGAGCATATTGGTGAACTGACAAATCCTGTGACGAGAGAATAATGAATAACCTCTTTAAATAGGACAGAGAGGCGTTTCTTGTAACGATTTATGCTCTTTATGTAGGGACGGTATGCCGATTCTCTACACTATTGTTAGATCTTGTCTTCTCGTGAGGCTGTGGCTGATTTGTAACCGCTGTACTTGAGAGGATGTGATGGAAAAGCGAAACAAGGATATTGATATTATTCTAAGTTCTACTGAGAACAGCAATGGGTCTGCCCGTGTCGTAACGAGGGCATGATGGAGGGCCCGTTTAGAACGGGATTTTTAATTTTGAAGTATTGGAGGGGTGCAATGAATTCTGAAGGAACAAAAAAAAGAAAACAGTTTATGTCGGTCCTGGGCGCGTTTCTTGTAACGATTTTTATCCTTTCTTTTGTAGGGACCGTACACTTCTCTGCCCTGTCTTTCGATATGTCTTCGCGTGATGCTATGGCGGCCTCAACGGCGGAGGTGATCAGCAGCGCTCCATCGTCCTTTGCGGACCTGGCGGAGCGACTGAAACCTGCGGTTGTCAATATCAGCACAACAAAGACAATAGCTGCCAGCGGATCCCGGTCCCCTTTCAACGATCCGCGGTTTGAAAAGTTCTTCGGCGGGGACGAGTTCTTTAAAAGGTTTTTCGGTGATACACCGGGGAGAGAGTTTAAACAGAGAAGCCTGGGGTCCGGTTTCATCATCAGCGAGGATGGATATATCTTTACGAACAATCATGTGGTGGAGAAGGCCGATAAGATAGTGGTCAAACTTTCCAATGGGAAGGAGTACGATGCCACGGTAAAGGGAAAGGATAAAAACACCGACATGGCCCTGCTGAAGATAGAACCTGACAATGGTTTGCCGGTTGTCAAGTTTGGTGATTCTTCAAAACTGCGGGTGGGGGACTGGGTTATCGCGATAGGGAACCCTTTCGGTCTCTCCCAGACCGTAACGGCCGGAATCGTAAGCGCCAAGGGGCGTGTTATAGGAGCCGGACCGTATGATGATTTTATACAGACGGACGCCTCCATCAACCCCGGCAATAGCGGGGGCCCCCTCTTCAATTTGAACGGAGAGGTGGTGGGAATCAATACGGCAATCGTCTCCCAGGGACAGGGAATAGGGTTTGCCATACCGATAGATATGGCAAAGGAAATTCTCCCCAACCTGAGAACGAAAGGGAAGGTGATACGCGGTTGGTTGGGCGTTTCCGTTCAGGGAATCACAGAGGATATTGCCAAAAACCTGAATCTAAAAACGGTCGAGGGAGCCCTTGTCTCTGACGTATTTAAAGGGGATCCTGCAGATAAGGCGGGGATAAAGGCAGGGGACGTCATAATTGAGATTGATGGTAAGAGTGTAAAGGATACCCATGGGCTTATAAAGATCGTCGCAAGCGTTGCCGTGGGTGACAAAGCGAAGATCAAGGTGCTTCGGGACGGTAAACACAAGATGTTTACGGTTGCGGTAACGGAGCGGCCGGAAAGTCGGGATATAGCGTCAGAAGGAGCGCCTGAGGAGAGTGGCGAGCACTTCGGGATGATCGTCCAGGAGATAACACCTGAGATTGCCGAGCACCTCGGCCTTGCAGACGCGACCGGTGTGGTGATCGCCCAGGTGGCGAGCGGCAGTCCGGCGGAGGAAGCAGGCATACAGGCGGGAGATATCGTGCGCCAGGTTAACCGATCGCGCATTTCTTCACTGGAGGAGTATCGGAGCGTAATGTCGCGGGCGGTTTCCGGCGACAGTGTCCTGGTGCTGATACAGAGAGGAACGTCAAAGTTCTTTGCCGTGATTCGGAAATAGCATACACCCGGGGGTATCGGTAATTCGTGTAAACAATCAGATTACACGAGACGCCCTTCTTTGCGTACGGTCCTCCCCTTCCGAGTGCGGTTTTTCTGTCCAGAGTGTATTTCAAGGGGTTTGTGATGCGAGTGCCGGAGAGACTGGACGCGATGTATGAGAGCCTGAATGCATACTTTGGCGATCTCCATTGGTGGCCGGGTGAAACTCCCTTTGAAATTACCGTTGGGGCAATCCTGACACAAAATACAAACTGGAAAAATGTCGAAACCGCCATAGGCAAGTTGAAAGAGGCGGGCCTTCTTGATCCGCTGAAGCTGTATGGTACAGGGGACAGCATTGTCGCGGGCCTCATCAGATCTTCGGGTTATTACAATATCAAAACGAAGCGGCTCAAGGCGTTTCTTGATTTTCTGCATAACGAGTATGCCGGAGACCTGGGCGCGATGTTCAGCGAAGAGCTGTGGGCGCTCCGGAAAAAGTTGCTGGGTGTAAGGGGGATCGGCGGGGAAACAGCGGACAGCATACTGCTGTATGGTGGCGACAAACCGGTCTTTGTCATTGATGCCTACACGCGCAGGGTATTGGAGAGACATGATCTAATTACCCCGGATTGGAGCTACCAGGAGATACAGGCCCTTTTTATGTATACCCTCCCACACGACGCGCCACTGTACAACCAATATCATGCGCTGTTGGTACAGGTGGGAAAACAGTTCTGCAAAAAGAAACCCCTTTGCAGCGGCTGTCCGCTTGAGAACAGACTCCTGGCATAAGATACGTATTGCGCTTGTGCACGTATACATCCGGGGTGGCTCGTAGTATGCAACCGCGGTACTCCCGTTTTCTTAAAGAGGTGCTATGAAACTATACGATTACACGGGGGTCATCCACTTTCATTCTTCCTATTCGTCTGACGGGAGGGTCCCCGTAGGGGGTATTATTCAGGCGGCGGACGAAAACAGTCTCGATTTTCTTATGATCACCGACCATTTTACACTGGGCGCCAGGAGAAGCGGTGAGGAGGGGTGGCATGGGGATGTCCTCCTTGTCGTCGGCCAGGAGATATCGCCGCGATTCAATCACTACCTGGCGTTTGCCATAGATGAAGAATTAATCGCCGATGAAAGTGATACGGAGCGCAGGCCACAGGAGTACATAGACAGGGTAGGTCAACTAGGGGGAATCGGCTTTATCGCTCATCCGGACCATGAAGGGACGAAAATGTTTCACGTGAAACATTTTCCATGGAAGGACTGGTCCGTCTCCGGTTACACGGGGATGAGTGTGTGGGATTTTATGACCGACTGGCAGTCCACCCTGCGTGGTCTTACCAGCGCTTTGACCGGGTATCTCTTTCCCGCCCATGTCTTAAAAGGCCCCCGAGAGATCACCCTGAAACGATGGGATGATCTTAATACAAGGGGCAGGGTTGTGGGTATCGGGGAACTGGACAATCACGATACGCCGCGGAAGGTGTGGGGGGCAACCGTAAGCATCTTCCCTTTTCGGCGGGCGTTTCGGCTCATAAGGACCCATCTCCTGCTGGATAACCCCCTGAAAGGTGAGGCTGAAGGAGACATAAAAGTCCTCTTGAAGACCCTCGAACAGGGGCGGGCCTATATAGCCATGGAATACTTCCTCGACGCAAGGGGATTTTCCCTGACCCTCTCCGATGAGGACAGAGAAATTACAATGGGCGATGAGTTATCTTTGAAAGGGGATGCTGTGCTGCGGGTGACGGTTCCTGAAAAGGGGAATATTCGCATCATAAAGGATGGGGATTTGTGCGCCGAAGCGGTTGGAAAGGATATCACGTATACGGTGTCCCAGCGGGGGGTATATCGGGCCGAGGTCTATGCAAAGATATGGGGGAAATATCGGCCGTGGATATTTTCAAACCCTGTCTATGTGAAGTGAAGACGCTATATCAGGGTGATAATTACTTTCCGTGATGTCCGGGGACCGTCAAACTCACAGAAGAAGATGTTCTGCCATGTGCTGAGGAGAAGTTGTCCATCCTTTATGGGGACCACCTCTGAGGGCCCTATGATACCCGCCTTGATGTGGGCATCACCATTTCCGTCTACCTTGTCATGCAGCCACTGCCCTTTCGGGACTATAGTGCGGAGGCATCTGAGCACATCGGTCTGTATGTTCGGATCCCAGTTTTCCTGTACCATGATGGCCGCCGTTGCTCCCAGCGCGTACAGGGCGCAAAGCTCATGACCCTTACCATGCGCGGATACGATATGCCGCACGTTCTCGGTGATATCCACAATCTCTTCCCGGGATGTAGTAGTGAATGTAATCTCTGTTCTCATGGCTTGCCCCCGGGGAAGATATCTGCAAAAAGGGGATTGCGCTTCACGAGGGCATAGAATTCATCCGGTGATTTTCCCAGGGACATCGTTTCAAAGGGGCACATTCCGGTCCCCTCGCGATTGATAATAGAGGGGACCGTTTTTGTGAAATGGCTTATAATGCCAAATCCCTTCAGTGTTTCAGATGCCGGCTCGCTTCCAACGGGTGAAAACACCTCGCGGCAGCACGCCTTTTTCATGAGCAGGGCGGCGGCGTTTCCGGTTACCTTATCGAAGATTACCACCTCTTCCGGAAGTGGAGTCTGTTCAATATAGGACAGCAGGGGGGCAATACCCCTCTGTTGAGACTGAAATATAATGCCGTCTGGGCCGATGATCCGGATGGCATCGCTGCTTTTCAGGAATGATTCAAAACGGGCATCAGCGTTCTGCATGGTGGTGCCTGGACCATAGTTTTTCCAGCAAAACAACTATAAGGGGAAGGAGGAGCAGCTGAAGAATCATACCAGGCCACCCCGTTTTTATCGCCTGCCACGCCAGGTTTGTGGAATGAGAAAGATCCAGGGTCAGCGCCATAAGTGCAAAAGCGGCGAGACGCCCCGCTATAATTGCCCCGACGAGGGAGGTGATCACGCCAAACCTGAAATACCCGCGTAAAAGCCCAACTGTAAGGCCGTAGGCTGTCGCTTCGGCAATGATGCGAGGGAGGACCTGAGGCAGGGGCATCCCCGCAAGGCCATAACTCATAAGGGGCGTAAGCATCCCGACCAGGATACCGGCCCTCCAGCCGAAGAGGATTCCTGCCAGCAGGACGAAGAAAAACAGGGGGAGAAACGTAGGGCCGGCCAGGGGATGAATGATATGGCAGAGCCAGGGAACAGACACATCAAGCGCCACAAACAAGCTGACATATACATAGAGACGAAAGTCGGAGAATGTTAAGATATGCGGGAGCGTTAATTCTTCGCTTGATATCGGGACTGTGTTCATGGTGGGTTCCCCCTTACGGTGCATGGTTACGGCCTTGCAAAAAGCCGGATTTCATTTGGTCTGTCATTCCAGCAGGGTACCAACAACCCCGGGGCGACGGTGTATGGTCGGATCTTCGATACGGGCCCATTGCACAAACCCGCTCAGTTTCACTATCACGACTGACGAAAAGTATAAGGGAGAAAGAAACCGCAGTCAAGAGCAATCGTTATGGCGAATTGCCTCATATTAAATGTTACCGAAGGGGGTGAATAAAAAGGATCGTTG
>CAZNBR010000016.1:0-22554 GCA_964571315.1 uncultured Syntrophaceae bacterium | reverse complement strand
ATAAAGGTGAGCTCCAGGTTCCCCAGGCTCAGAGTATCTGCGCTCTTGAGGGGAAGGATGCCGTCCAGACCGAAATGCTCCTTCAGGGCCTTCGTCCCCATGACGGACGCGAACACCTTTTCCGGCTTAACCTCATCTATGATCCGGCTCAGGGAGCCGGAATGATCCATCTCGGCATGATCGGATACGATGTAGTCTATATCCTTGGGGTCCACGACGGATGCTATCCGGGACAGGAGTTCATCCCTGAAGGGCGCCCTCACCGTATCCATCAGGGTGATCTTGTCGGCAAGAATAAGATAGGCGTTATAGGTGCTCCCGTGCCTGGTGGTATACCCGTGAAAATCCCGTATGCCCCAGTCGATCGCACCTACCCAGTAGACGTGGTCACTGACCTTGACCGCCTTGTAAACATTCCCCATATCAGAACCTCCTTAACGAAGCACAAACTGTTCGCCGGTGGTGAGACCCATAAAATCGACGATTTTACGTTCCACACGTATGGAGTTGCCAAGACCACTGCACTTTCGGAAAGTGTACGCGTGAGTGGCATTGATTTTATTCCAAAAGGCGGCAAAAGGCAACCGCTCTTTAAAAATATGATAGTAACGGAAAGCCAATAGTCAATGCCGACAGACGGGGAGGATGCCGGATCACACGCCGCATTCCCCCCTTGACTCATGGTACCATCTGAAGGTATGACATCCTGGAAAGCGAGCTTTGTGATGGATTCATTCAGCTATATACATGACTCTTCGTTCTGGCAACTGATCGCGAAGGAGATTCGACGAAGGGCCGAAAACGATCTGATCCCTCTCTTCGACTCCCTCAACCGGGAGATGACACGCCTTGACCTGCCGGTCACCTTTGGCGGGCAGAGGAGCACTTTGTGGGCTGTCATGTGCCAGCTTTTTGTACTATACGATTCAAAGGCTCGGTCCCTGAACAGAGCAGGCTATCTAAAAATGACGCTGGGTTTCAAGCGGGCGTTGAGTACGCAGGGCCGCTTCCCTCAGATCGCCTTCAGGCGTATCGTGGCCAATATATCTTATCCGTCTGCTCCCGGCAGAACACCCAGGGAATCCATTACGGACACCTTCCTCGCAAACGGCCTGACGCCCACCGGCGGGTATACGGATTCCTCCATGGACGCCCGTATCCTGTCGACCTGTTTTGCTGACACTGCCGTGATGGAACTGTGTGGTCAAGCTACTGACCCGCCGATCGGACTCTGGGAAAGCACAACAGCGTATTATCCCGCGCATCGCCCCGAATTTTTTCAGAGGATATACGGTGATATAATCACCTGGATTTTCCGTTAACCTGCACGGTGAGCAGGGATGCGGCCCTTCATCCATTCCAATCCCCGCTTGACCTTCCGGCATGAAACATCTATTATGCGCTCTCCTGCGCCATAGTGCCGTGCAGAGACAAGCCGTAGGATAGGACGACGGAGGGGGTGACAATCGAACAGGATGAAAAAGGAACACGTGCTCAATACATTTCTCGCTCCCGGGAGCATCGCACTCTTCGGGAGCATGCGGGAAAACGAGTTTTTCGGCGCCGGCGTCATCATCAACGACCTGATGAAGGGGGGATATCAAGGAGGACTCTATCCCATTCACCCCTCGGCGGACACGGTATATGGAATCAAGGTATACAGAAAACTGCAGGATATCGACGTAATACCGGAACTGGCGGTGATTGTCACCTCCTACCGGAATGTTCCCGCCATCCTCCAGCAGTGCGGCCACAAAGGGGTGAGGTCCGTTATCGTCGTCTCTGACGGCTTCGGCGAGGTTGGTCCGGAGGGGCAAAAACGGCAGGAGGAGCTTCTGGAAACAGCCAGCTCCTACGGCATACGCATCATAGGACCGAACACCGTCGGCACCTTCAATGCGGCAGACTCGATCAGCACCGTTCCTTACGATAGGGGGTACGATTATAACAGCGTTGGCGCCCTTTCCATCATCACCCAGACGGGGATGTACGGGCCGCAGGCCATGGCATGGAACGAGTATCACTCGGGTGTCAACAAAGTCATCGACCTGGGAAACATGAGCGATATTGATGAGACAGATTGCCTGGAATACCTGGAAGACGACGACGGCACCTCCATCATTTCCATGTATATCGAGCATTCCCGCCGTCCGCGGGCCTTGAAGGAAACGGCACAGCGTGTCTCTCTGAAGAAACCGATCCTCTGCCTCAAGCCGGGCACATCACCGGGAGCCGCGACAGCGATGGCCTCGCACACGGGTTCCATGGCGGGGAACGACAACCTCTACCGGGGACTCTTCAACCAGTCGGGGATTATTCGGGTGGAGGAATATGAGGACCTCCGGGACTGTGCCACTCCCTTTCTCCGGTACCCTCTGCCACGGGGAAACCGCCTCGGCATCATCACCTTCTCCGGGGCCATCGGCATCCAGTGTATCGACGCGGCGGAGGCCTCGGGCCTCACCCTCGGGACACTGAGCGAGACAAGCAGAAGATCGCTCGCCCGGCTCGATCGTTCACTGGGAGGCCACCCCGTCGACGTGGGGCCGGCTTCGGCCACGGCAGGGGCGGAGATACTCAATATATACCAGAAGTCCTTCGACATCCTCGCGACCGACGAGAACATCGACTGCATATACGTCAACACCTATGTGTCCCACATAGTCAGACCGGAATACTACGAAGGGCTGCTGAAACACATCGGCGCCTTCAGAGCTAAACCGGTCGTGGCATGGTCGTACGGGACATCGCGAAAAATGGTGGAGAACTTTGCCGCCCTGGCGGAATCGTACGGCATCCCTTTCTTCTCCACCACGCGGAAGGCCGTCAGGAGCCTGGGCTATATGGCGCGCTACTCCTCGTGGAAACAATCGATGAGCGAGGGGCCGGGCCGATAGGACCGATCCTCCGACCGTGAAAAACCGGCCCGTGTGTTTAGGTCATCGGTACGCTGTTATGATTCGCCGGTCGTAATCCGCCATTCGCAGGACACCTCTTCGGGGGTGCCCGCCGGTCTGGCGTCAGGGGGCGTGAAGACCCTCGTCACCCGGGCCTTCGGGTTGATCTCCTTGAAAAAACCCTCCCGGAGTCTCAGGCCCGCCTGTCCGCATTCGTAATATTCCATACCCCATTTCCGGGCCGCCTTCTGGGAGGTGCACTCGAGCGTCCTCATCCGAAGTTTGCCGTCGGACACCTTCGTCATCTCGATATCCTCGAAAACGCTCCAGTGAGAGCGTTTCAGAAAGTACATGAGCCTCTCGATCTCCCCCTCGGGCGGGTCCGACACCCTCGCAAGCCTGAGCGCCTGATAGGAACCGAACTGCTCGGAAAATTTCAGGAATGCGTCGCTTTTCAGCTCTTCGGGAGGGGTATTCTTTACCCACTCCTCCACGACAAACCACATGTAGTTAAAGCTGTAGAGAAGCTCCCGCATGACCTCGTACACATGCTCCTTGCTCCACTTGTCGATTTCGAACATGGCCCTCCTCCTTGTTACGTACCGACTCACAAAAAAGGGTCCCTCGTTTATTCCAGGGATCGGACAGGTCAAACCCCACATTGGGTGATACAGAGCAACGACGCCCCCGGAAACTCCAGCCATGATGGCTTTCTATACAAAGCGACTGAGGAAGTCAAAATGAATCGGTATTGCGAGGCCTGCAGGTGAATACTCTTGACTAACAAGAGCCTTATGCATATATTCGATCCAGCCAACAGAGATTTCTTATCAAATGTCCATACAAAGGTGTCCGCAACTGGTCCCTGTACTCATCGTATCTCCTTATCTTACCGCCGCCTACCCCGGCACACTGTTCATACCTGTCCACATTCTTCAGAAATGTACAGCCGGCACCACACGGTGAAGGATTGTCGCCTGTAGCGACACTATTTTGACTTACATATCCGTCGCCTGTCTCTAAGCGAAAGCCTTCGCTAATGTGAATATTCTGTAATTTAGGCCATATATCATCAGCGGTATTCTGGTATGCTATTTGCTAACATTTCTTAATTATAACGAATTTGTCTGTCGGAACAAAACAATTAAAGCTACACAGCACATATGCCGACAGATAATCAAAGATAATCATTCCCATAGCTATGGGAATGATTATCTGAATTTATCATACAGTGCGGAGGAGTTTCAGGGGCATGACAGTCAAACCTCAATCATCGGGCAAGGAAGACAAGAAACGCGGTTCCGGAAAGAACGATTTTCCCCATCTGCCGGGAGACATCATGTCCCATGTCGGGGTGGCGATATATATCGTGCAGGACAATATATTTGTCTACACCAGCCCGCTGTATCAGAAACTCACCGGCTATTCGGACACCGAGCTTACAGGTCACGACTCCCTCGATTACCTTCACCCTGAAGATAGGGCAAAGACCAGGGAAAATGCGATCAAGAGCCTGAGAGGGACCCGTACCGATCCTTACGAATACCGGTTCATCAGGAAGAATGGCGAGGTAATGTGGATCCTGGAGATGGTCACCTCCATCACATATAAAGGTGAGCGGGCTTCACTCGGAAGCTTTATGGATATTACCGAACGCAAGCGTATGGAAGAAACCCTCCGGCAGTCTGAGGAAAAATACCGAGCCATCATTGAAAACATCCAGGACGGCTATTTCGAGATTGACCTTGCCGGTAACCTTACCTTCTTCAACGACTCACTATGTAAAATACACGGGTATCCCCAAGAAGAACTGATGGGTATGAACAACCGGCAGCATACAGATAAAGAGAACTCAGAGAAGGCATTTAAAGCCTTTCGCAAAATCTACAAAACAGGAAAACTCGGGAGGGTATTCGATTACGAGATCATACGAAAAGATGGGACGAAAAAACTAGTCGAGGTATCCGCATCGTTACAAAAAGATTCATCCGGCAAGCCGATAGGATTTAGTGGAATTACACGGGACATCACCGAGCGCAAGGAGGCCGAGACGGCGGTGCGCTACAGCGAGGAGAAGTACCGCACCATCATTGAGACCATCGAGGACGGCTATTTCGAGGTTGACCTTGCCGGCAATTATACCTTCGTTAATGATTCGATCTGCAGGCAAATGAGATATTCCCGGGAGGAATTAATCGGGATGAACAACCGGCAGTTTCAAGAGGAAAAAAACGCAGAAAAAACGTATCGGTTCTTTGCCGGAATCTACAACACGGGGAAACCGGTCAGGGCGTTTGAAATGGAGGTTATTAGAAAAGACGGGACTCGACAAATATCCGAGGTTTCGATATCTCTGATACGGGATGCGGAAGGAAAACCGATCGGATTTCGCGGCACTTCCCGGGACATCAGCGAACGTAAGCAGATGGAAGAGACGATACGGCAGTCCGAGGAGAGATATCGTACCCTTATCGAAGAGATGGAGGAATGGTATTTCGAGACCGACCTGGCCGGCGACATCCTCTTTTTCAACGATATCTTCGCCAGCGGTTTAGGATATCCCCATAAAGAGTTAACGGGGGTGAATTTTCGGAACTTCGTCAGACAGGAAGACATAGACACTGTTTACAATAAATTTCTTCAGGTCTATGAAACGGGCGAGCCGACCAGAAACTTCCCCTATGAGTTTGTCCGGCCGGACGGCAGCAGAATGTTTACCGAGTTTTCTATCTTCCCCAAACGAGACTACGAAGGCACGATTTTGGGGTTTCGAGGGGTCGGACACGACATCACAGAGCGCAAACGCGCCGAAGAGCGGATTCAGTATCTCGCCACGCACGATACCCTGACGGACCTCCCCAACCGTTTGATGTTCAACCAGTTGCTGAGCCACGCAATCCAGGCAGCTAGGCGTTATAAGCGACAGCTCGCCGTCCTGTTCATCGATCTGGATCGTTTCAAGATTATCAACGACACGCTGGGTCACGAGGCAGGCGACCAGCTGCTGCAAGAGATGGCCATACGCTTGAAGGAAGCGCTCCGGGCGGTCGATGTTGTCGCCCGTCTGGGAGGAGATGAATTCGTCATATTGATCGAGGAGGTGAACGATGTAAGCCAGGTCACCACCGTGGCCCGCAATATCCTTTCTGCCGTTATCAAATCGCTGGTGATCATGGACCAGGAATGCCGTGTAACGGCAAGCATCGGCATCAGCATATACCCAAAAGATGCCAAGGATGAACGATCCTTAATGAAAACCGCCGATAGAGCCATGTATTTCGCCAAGGAGGAAGGCAAGAATAACTACCAATTTTATTCCAAAGGCATTAAATCTCAATCAATCAAACGCCTGTCGATTGAAACAAACCTGCGCCAGGCACTGAGGCGCAAGGAGTTCTCCCTGCACTATCAGGCCAAGCTGGACTTCAGAACCGGCATGATCACCGGTGTGGAAGCCCTCCTGCGGTGGCAGAATCCATCCCTCGGTTCGGTAACCCCCATGCAATTCATTCCGGTAGCCGAAGAGACAGGGTTGATCGTGCCCATCGGCAGGTGGGTACTGAAAACCGCCTGCGCCCAGAATGTCGCCTGGCAACGCCAGGGTCTTCCCCCTGTCTGCATGGCGGTGAATTTATCACTTCGTCAGCTCACAGACGAGGCCCTGCTCGAAGACATGAAAGCAGCACTGGAGGATTCCGGTATGGCGCCGAATCTGCTGGAACTCGAAATTACCGAAAGTATGGTGATGCATAACCCCGGGCGCATGGTCAAAGTGCTCTCCAAAATCAAGGACATGGGCGTGCGGCTCGCCATCGACGATTTCGGCACCGGGTACTCTTCTCTCGCCCAGATCAAACACTTTCCTATCGACACACTCAAAGTGGATCGATCCTTTATCCGTAACATCCCGAATGATTCTGAGGACAAAGCGATTACTGAGGCGATCATTGCCATGGGCAAGACCCTCAGCCTCACCGTCGTGGCCGAAGGGGTGGAAACGCAGGAACAGATGGTCTTCCTGGAGCAACACGCCTGTGATCAGATGCAGGGGTACTACTTCAGCAGACCCATTATCCCCGAGCAGTTTGCCGATCTGCTGCGCACACATGTCTCAACCAGACAAAGGTGAGCTTGAATCAGTCTTTATTGTTTCAAATCGTTACAGAAAAGTCACTGTTAATACTCGATAAACAGCCCTCACCGGCTTCCGCCGGCAATCCCCATACCTTCACGCACCCTGATCTTGGCGTCAATGAGCTGCCGGTGAGTCAGACGGAGCAGATTAGCAACTTTATGGACAAGAAAATCCTCATGCTTGTCGAGCCTGCCGTCCGTGTAGGCAATACGCCAGACCATTTCGATTATCTTGATCTTTTCTTCTTGTGTATAATTGTGATTGATAAGATTGGTAAACTGCCACAGACCCGGGCTTCCCTTCAACTCCTTATCAGCAGTCTCAATGATCGCAGTGGTATATTCATCGTCCACCCCGTAATCCCTCTTAATGATTGAGAGGATACCTTCTCTCTCGGACTCGCTGAATTCACCGTCTATCTGGGACATTTCAAGCAGGAGGGCGCAGGTTGCGACACGAACATCATGAACGGATTCTTCCCTCCCTGTGGGGCCCTTCTTTGCTCTTTTCCCAAAAAATTTTTCCGCAAGATCAATCATTATGAAATTTCCTGATCTCCTTTTTACACTCTTCCGGTTTTGTTGCCCGGCACGACTATGGCCCATGCATCAAAAAGCGCGTTGTAGCGAATAAGGAAGACGTTCCCCTCTCGTGTGCGAACCTTAAACCAATCCAGCGCCGGGCCGCCCGCTTCACGACTGCCTTCGTACCAGCGATCGAGTATCTCCACCACTTCCCACCGCCGTCCCTGAAATGTAAAGGCTTCCGGGCGCTCATTCGCCTTATAGCCGCTGTGACATTCCACATGTATCTGCTCGAAAGTCATGGGTAAAACTGTCTTTAAGCATATGGATGGTTACGGGGTCAGTTTTTCGGCTACCCTGACCGCCTCCACGCCGTCTTTGGCGTAGTGAGCGCCGATAGAGACCGCATAGGACTTTGTCACGACCGCACCGCCGACCATGAACTGACAGCCGAGGGACTGTTGCCGCGCAAGCGCTATAACCTCCTCCATGTTCACCATGGTGGTGGTCATCAGGGCGGACAGGGCGATAACGGCAGGTTTGATCCTGGCGGCCTCCCGTATAATGGTCTCGGCAGGCACGTCTTTGCCCAGGTCGATGACCTCGAACCCCTGGTTTCTCAGCATCAGCGCCACGATGTTCTTGCCGATGTCGTGGACATCCCCCCTGACCGTCGCGATTACGATACGCCCCTTCTGTCTCTTCGACGGCCCGGCGTCCGGAAGCCACGGCTCGAGATAGGCGATCCCTTTTTTCATCGCCTCGGCGCTCGCTATCAGCTGCGGGAGGAAATATTCCCTCCGGTCAAAGAGCGTTCCCACCTCCGTGATCGCGGGGATCATGCTCTCATCGACGATCTTCCGGGCGTTCCCCCCTGCCTCCAGCGCTCGGGAGAGCACGGCCTCCATGTCGTCCCTGTTCCCGTCGAGGACGGCCTGAAAGACGGGGTCCGCAGGCGCTTCAGAGGAAAGGGATCCTTTTACTTTTGCCTCCTGAGGTCTGCGCGAGAAATGTCTGATATACGCCGCGGCATCTTTGTCTCTCCCCGCGAGGAGATCCGCCGCGACGGAGCTGTTCATCACCTCATCCACGCCGGGATTGGCGATCGCCATCGTCAGACCCTTCGAGACCGCCATGGCGAGAAACGCCGCGTTCAGCGACGGGCGTTCCGGCATCCCGAAGGAGACATTGGAGAGGCCAATAATCGTATTGACCTTGAAGACGTCGCTGCTCCACTCAACCGTCTTGAGAGTTTCCGTGGGGGCCTTGAGGTTGGAAGATGCCGCCATGACAAGCCCGTCGACAACAATGTCGGCCTTCGTAAATCCCAGGGCCGCGGCCTTCTCGAACACGCCTTCTATGATCTTCCTCCTTTCTTCAGCCGTCTCAGGAACATTCCCCTCCGTCAGGGGAAGGAGTATGAACATGGCCCCGTACTTCGCCGCGACGGGGAGGAGCCTCTCTGTCTTTTCCCGCTCCCCCGAGATAGAGTTGATAAGGGCCCGGCCGGGATAAAGCCGCAGCGCCGCCTCTATCACATCACTGTCCGAAGAGTCGATAACCAGGGGCAGGTCGGAGGCCACCGCGAGGCTTCCGATCGCCTCCAGCATGGCCTTTTTCTGATCGATCCCCGGCATCCCCACATTGACATCCAGGAGCGACGCCCCCATCTTTTCCTGCTCCTTCGCCATGGTCCTGACAAGGGACATCCTCCCTTCACGAAGTTCCTCCTGGAGGGGCTTCTTCCCCGTCGGGTTGATCCGCTCCCCGACGATCGAAAGGGCCCGCTGACCTTCGAGCATAACGGACGATCGCGCGGAGCTGACGGCGCTGACAGACCCTCTCACCGGCGGGACGGGCTGCATACCGGCAACCGCCTCCTTCAGTCTTCGGATACACTCCGGTGTGGTCCCGCAGCACCCGCCCAGAAGATTCGCCCCGTTCGAGACAAACTGCGCGCCGAACGAGGCAAAGGTGTCCGCCCCCATGGTGAAGAGGGTCGCGCCGTCGATCAGCTCGGGCATCCCCGCGTTCGGTTTTGCCACCAGTGGAATTGTTGCCCAGGGTTTCATGGCCTCGATGAGCCCCAGCATCTCCTCAGGCCCGGTGGAGCAGTTACAGCCGACGGCGTCCGCCCCGAGGCTCTGCAGCGTGATCAGCGCGGTCACGGGATCCGTCCCGTTCAACGTCCTGCCGTGTGCCTCATACGTCATGGTGACACTGGTAAAGGTGTCGGTCAGTTCCTTGACGGCGATCAGGGCCGCCCTGGTCTCCTGGATATCGATCATCGTCTCAATGAGGAAGAGATCGACCCCCCCCTCCAGGAGCCCCCGCACTTGTTCCTTATAGACCTCGACGGCATCCTCGAAATCCAGATCGCCGAACGGTCTGACAAAACGTCCCGTAGGACCGATGTCCCCCCCGACTAGAACACCCTCCCCCACCGCGCGCCGTGCGAGGAGAGCCAGATCCCGGTTAACCCGGGCCACATCGTGCGTGCCGTACTGACTCAACTTGACACGGTTCGCTCCGAAGGTGGCCGTGGTAACGATATCCGCTCCGGCATCCCGATAGGAGGCATGGACCGCGCCGATGATAGCGGAATTTTCCAGGCACCAGATCTCGGGACACGCGCCTGCCGGCATCCCCTTTTTCTGCAGCTCCGTACCCGTTGCGCCGTCCAGTATGATTATCCGCTCTTTGATTCTGTCTTTCAGTGACATCTTATTCCCCAGTGTCTTTTTTATCCCTGAATCCCCGCCACGGCTGTGACGGACTTTTCCGGGATGAGAATACAGTTTTCGTTGAGCTTAACCCCGATGCGGTCAAGTTCCAGCATATCGTACATTATCCTCTGGTTTTCCAGCAGAAAATCACCGTACCCGGCCGAGAAGCGCCCCTTCGTGAGGCGGGCGTTCTCCCTGGTCAGGAGGCGATTGAAAAAACCGGTAATCCAGTCAAGGGCCGCGTCCGTCATCTCGCTTGCCACTGCGTCGACGACCACGCCGCGCGTCATGTCGCCCCTTTCGGTATCGCCTCGTATGGCGTCCATGACCGCACCCCCGGCGGTCGCTCCGATCAGGAGGGCCTCCCTGCACCCCTTCAGGAACCGGGCGAGTTTATCACTTTCAATCTCGGCGCCGGTCCCGAAGACAACCCGGTGAGGGGTCACGTCCCTCAGGGGAACCCGCAGGCCGGCCCCCTTCAGAGAGATGAGAGAGGTCGCGTAGTCGATGTGCCGCTCGATCTCTTCGCGTTTATGGTCGTCGATCTTCGTTGTCCCGCTCCGGTAACCGAGACGCCGGTAGATCGCGTCCATGGGCAACGGGATAGGTATCGACGGGAAGATCTGTACCTGCGTCGGCATTCGCATCCTCTCAGGCGCCCTTTATCAGTTTTTCGGCCGTCTCCACAACATGCTGCGCGGTGATACCGAATTTCTCATACAGGACCGATGCTGGCGCACTGGCCCCGAACCCGTCCATGCCGATGACCGCTCCTTCCAGGCCCACATAGTGTTCCCATCCCAACCTGATCCCCGCTTCCACTGCCACACGCGCCTTCACCGAGGAGGGGAGCACCACCTCCCGGTACGCCTCCGGCTGCCCGTCAAACAGTCCCCAGCATGGAAGTGAAACGACGCGGACCGCGACGTCATCCTTCTCGGACAGGCTTTTACCGGCGTCAAGCGCGAGCTGCAGCTCCGAACCGGTGCCTATCAGGATCACATCCGGCGTGTCCTTCGATGACTCCCATACGGTATATCCTCCCCTGTGGAGACCGTCGGCCGGGGCATACCGCGAACGATCCAGAATCGGGATGTCCTGGCGGGAAAAAATCAGCGCGGTGGGTCCCCTGTCGTTGAGCAGGGCACGGCGCCATGCCTCCACCGCCTCCGTCGCGTCGGCCGGCCGGATGACCATAAGTCCAGGCATGGCCCGCAGACTCATCAGGTGTTCGACGGGCTGGTGCGTGGGGCCGTCTTCACCCACACCGATGCTGTCGTGGGTCAGCACGTAGACGACACGGGCGCCCATAAGGGCGGCAAGGCGCATCGAGGGCCGCATGTAATCCGCGAAGACGAAGAATGTGCCGACGAATGGGATGATCCCTCCGTGGAGCGCCATGCCGTTGGCAATCGCCGTCATCGCGTGCTCCCGGACACCGAAGTGCACGTTCCGTCCCTTATAACTCCATTCCCCACCTACGGCCCCCTGGACATCTTTCGACCCCGTCCCGGTAGCCTGAAAATCGCCGAACCCCTTCAGCCAGGTCAGCGTCGAGGGATTCAAGTCGGCCGATCCCCCCATCAGCTCCGGGAGGACCGGCGCGAGCGCCTGGAGAACCGCCTCGGATACCTTCCGGGTCGAGACCGGCTTCAGGTCACTCCCAAACACAGGGAGGACCGCCTCCCAATTCGGGGGAAGATCCCCTTTTTGCACACGTTCAAACTCGGCGGCGGCCTCCGGGGAGCCCTTCCGATAGCGCTCAAGGGCTGATCTCCACTCGGCCTCCTGCTGCCCTCCCCGCTCCACGGCGCCGCGCATATGATCTTTGACCTCTTCCGGGACAAAGAACGGCTCCACCGGCCAGCAGAGGTTCTCCCTCGCGGCGGCGACCTCGTCCCCCCCGAGCGGTGAACCGTGACAGGACGCGGTCCCCTGCTTGGCGGGAGATCCGTACCCGATGACCGTGCGTACCGAAATGATCGAAGGGCGCGACACCTCCTCCTTCGCACGCGTAATCGCCTGGTCTATGGCGTCGACGTCGTTCCCGTCTTCGACGTGCTGTACCTGCCAGCCGCACGACTCAAAGCGTTTTTTGATGTCCTCGGTGAATGAAAGCCTCGTCTCACCGGCGAGCGATATCAGATTGTCATCGTACAAAACGATCAGCTTGCCGAGCTTCAGGTGCCCCGCCAGCGAGCAGGCCTCGTAGGATATCCCCTCCATCAGGTCGCCGTCCCCGGCGATAGTATAGGTATAGTGGTCCACGATCTTCTCATCGGCGCGGTTGTATACGGCGGCGAGGTGGGCCTCCGCGATTGCCATCCCGACCGCGTCCCCTATCCCCTGGCCGAGCGGCCCCGTCGTAACCTCCACCCCCGGCGTCACGCCGAACTCCGGGTGTCCCGGTGCCTTGCTTTCCCACGCACGAAACGACCGTATGTCATCGAGCGAAAGATCATAGCCGGTCAGATGGAGAAGCGCGTAGAGCAGCATGGAGCCATGCCCCGCGGAGAGGACAAAGCGGTCCCTGTCCATCCAGCCCGGATGTGAGGGATTATGTTTCAGGTGTCTCGTCCAGAGGGTGTAGGCCATCGCCGCGCTCCCCATCGGCAGTCCCGGGTGTCCCGATTTTGCCCCCTGTATCGCGTCAACCGCCAGAAAACGGATCGTATTGATGGAAAGCTCCGCCAATTGTCTTGTGTTGTTATCGCCCATGCTTTCTGTCAGCTCCTTGAAAAATATTTAGATGCACACGTTCAGTTCTTTGAAGATGGTGGAGAGGTGCGCGAGGGAGTGCCCCACTGCTGAGATACAACGCCCGGTACAGGCATGGCGAAACCACCCTTCTATCCGGGTTTCACTACTTGATTCCGTAGCAATTCTCAAGAAAAATGTAAGACGGCCCGGAGACGGAACGCTGGCGGAGGTCACGGAAGATCACGGAACCCGGCAACCATGACGGTGTGGTCGGACGGCTTTTCCGCACGCCTCGGTTTCAGATCGATGGAACAGTCGACCGAAAGGGCGGCCAGGGGCCGGGTCGCAAGGATATGGTCGACCCGCCAGCCTAGTCCCCTGTCTACCGCCGCCGGAACCCGGTAGTCGAAAAACGCGTACTGCCCCGCCTCCCCCGGGTGATGTTTCCTGAAGACATCGGACAGTCCCCACGACGTCAGGGCGTCAAAGGCTTCCCACACCTCCGGCGTGAAATCGACATGCCCCAGGAGCCGTTTAGGATCGTGGACATCGATCTCTTCGCGGGCAACGTTGAGATCGCCGCAACAGACCAGCGGGTCATCTGGCGAATAGTGCCGTTCCAGAAAGGTGCGGAGGCGGGCAAACCACTGAAGCTTGTACTGGAACTGGGGCAGTTCTTTGCCTCGCCCCTGGGGCACATACAGGTTTAGGACCGATATGCCGGAGAAGACCCCCCGTATCAGGCGGCCGGTGTCGAACGGCTCCGTATCCTCCAGACCGAACGTGACCTCCTCGGCCTTCTCCAGCGACGCTATGGCCACGCCGTTGTATCGTTTCTCCCCGCTGAAGACCACGTGGTAGCCTGCCTGCTCAAAATCCCCCGCCGGGAACTTCGCGTCCTCGACCTTCGTCTCCTGCATGCACAGGACATCGGGACGGTTCTCCCGAAGCCACGGGATGACGATATGGAGACGGGACCGTATGGAATTCACATTGTAGGTGGCAATCTTGAACATAGTCAGCACCCCTCTTCATTTCCCTATCCGGGCATAAGAGTTTTAAGGATATCCTCCTTGCCGATAATGCCGACCAGCCTGTCCCGATCAAGGACCGGCACCGTGTGTATGTTATGCTTCACCATCAGTGTGGCGATCTCTTCCAGGTCCGTTTCGAGTTCAACCGTTATGGGATCGGAGGACATGGCCTCGCCCACGGTAACCGCGGCCATCTTTTTCAGCGCCTTTTCGATATCTTTCTGGGAGGTCAGGGGGATCAGGCTGTCGAGGAGGATGAAGTAGGAAGGCAGGGGAATCTTCTTCTGCAGTGTGATCAGATCATCCTGACAGATCATCCCCTCCAGGCGCCCCTCCTGATCGACAACGGGCAGGCCGTTGATGTGGTGTTCAAGCAAAAGCCGGGCGGCCTGGACAATCTCCGTCTCCGGGTGGACGACGATTACCTTCTTTGTCATAATATCTCTGGCTTTGAGCATGGCATCCTCCTTCCTTTTATACCTTGTATCCGTTAGGGGCCCTTGTTGGCGTCCGGATTATGAAACAGGCCCATGACACCGGCGATCTTCTCCGATGATCCGACGGCAAAGAGGACGTCACCCTCATGAAACGGCATGTCCACGCCGGGATTGGATACGACCTCAGTTCCCTTACGCATGGCCAGCACGGTAACCCCGTATTTCTTCCTCAGCTCTATCTGGGCCAGCGTTTTTCCAATGATCAGTGACCCTTTATCAATCCGCAATACGCTGATCTCGATATCGGGAACCTGAATCTTCAGATCGGCAAAAGAGGCCGTCTCCCGGGCAAGGGTCCGAAACATCTCGTACCCATCCGACCGTACCTCGGCGGCGAACTTCTCTATCACATCCCGGGGGACAAGATATTTTGCCAGGACACGGTTGAAGATCTCCACGGATGTCTCAAACTCCTCCGGGATAACCTCGTCGGCCCCCAATTCGTACAGAGCCGCCATCTCCTGAAAATAGCGCGTCCGTACAATCAAGTACACATTCGGATTCAGTCTCCGGGCAATCTCGGTGATTCCTCGAGTCGCCGCGGGATCGTTGATGGCGACCACGACGATCTTCGCGTCCTGTATGTCCGCATGCCGGAATACCGCCTCCTGGGCCGCATCCCCGTAACAGATCGGCTCTCCCTTCGCCTGTTCCCTCCTCACCGTTTCCGGATTCATCTCGATAATCATATAGGGGATATCCGCCACCCCGGCTGCTCTCGCAACGTTTCTGCCGTTCACCCCAAACCCGACGATAATCACGTGGTCTTTTTTGCCCGCGGTCGCCATCTCCGGAACGGGATACAACCCCGATCTGAGCCATCCCGGAACAGGCCCCCGCAATACGAAATCCGCCATGCGGGGGGCAAAGCCTATAATGAACGGCGTTGCCGCCATACTGAGTACCGAGAACGCCAGAAACGTCTGATAACCGTTGCCGGAAAGCAGACCGTGCTCGATGCCGACCTTGGACAGGATGAATGAAAACTCGCCGATCTGGCTGAGGGCGAACCCTACCAGGATCGCAGCGCGCAGCTGCAGGCCCAGCAGGACGGCCGCACCCCCGGCAATGATTGCCTTGAGGGAAAGGACCCCCGCAGTAATCAGGACGATAAACCCGAAATGCCGGAAGAGAAAACCGATATCCAGCAGCATGCCGATGGAAACGAAAAAGAAGCTCATAAAGACATCCCGGAAGGGGAGTATATTGCCGAGCGCCTGATGGCTGTATTCGGATTCGGAAATAATCAGCCCCGCCAGAAACGCCCCGAGGGCGAGAGAAAGGCCGATGCTGGAGGTCAGCCACGCAACCGCAAAGCATATGACGACAATGGTCAGCAGGAAAAGTTCCCGGCTCCGCGTCCGGGCAATCTGATACAGGACCCGGGGCACGATCCATCTGGCACAGATGATAACCAGCGCGATGATCCCGATTCCCTTGGCGACGAGAATCAAGGAGGTGCCGGCCAGGTTTTCCGTTGCGCCGGCCAGCAGAGGCGTAACCAGTATCATCGGAACAATGATGACATCCTGAAAGATCAGGATGCCGAGAGTGGTGCGCCCGTGGGGACTGTCAATCTCAGCCCTCTCCTGGGTGAGCTTCATGACGATGGCCGTGCTGCTGAGAGCCACGAGAAATCCCATAAAGATCGCCTCCCCGACGGGCTGCCCCATCTGCCTGGCCACGGCAAAGACAGCCAGGAGGGTCAGCGACACCTGCAGCATGCCCCCGGCGAGAACGGCCCTCTTGATCTGCAGCAGTCTGTTGAGTGAAAACTCGATCCCGATGGTAAAGAGCAGCAGGACAACACCGACTTCGGCGAGGAATTCAACCTCATGGACCGCCTTTACCAGCCCCAGCCCGTGAGGCCCCGCCAGTATGCCGGTCAGGAAAAACCCCACAATCGTCGGCACGCGGACCTGATGGCAGACGAAGGCCACAAGGACCGACAATCCAAGTATGATAATAACGTAATCCAGCAGCTGGATTTCCATATCCCCGTATGTCCCTTACGCCACGGTAGAGCCCATGCCTGCAAATCAGATGGGATATACAGTATCATTCCGGCCGGATTTTTTCAAAAATATTCTATGCATCGAAATACCCTTGGGGGCCATCGCCTCACCGCGCGAGAGCGGGGGAGAGAGAGACCGATCCGCGGCGTGTCCCGTATGATACTGATGTGATTCTCCTCTACATCACGGTAAGCGAAAACTTGCAAGACCCACGAAAATCTTGTAGAATTCAAGACAAATAACCGCAACGAGGAGGGCGGATGAAGGCATTGGTCACGTACTACTCGGAGACAGGCAACACGGAAAAGATCGCCCGTGCACTGTACGAAGCCATTCCCATCGCGAAAGAGCTCAAGCCCGTCCAGGATGTGGAAAGCGCCGCCGGGTATGACATCATATTCTGCGGATTTCCGGTTCTTGCCCACAGCGTATCGGGAAAGGTCCAGCCTTTCATCAAGGGGCTCCCCGAGGGGCAGAAGGTGGCCTTCTTCTCTACCCACGGTTCCCTGCGCGGCGGCCAGCTGCCGAAACAGGCGTTTGAGCACGCGATCGGACTTGCCCCCACGGCAACCATACTCGGCCACTTCGGGTGCCGGGGAAGCGTGGATCAAAAGATTATCGATGCTCTGATGCAGAAGCCGGAACACAGGGCATGGGCCCAGGGGGCCCAGAGCGCCGAGGGACACCCCGACCAGGGGGACTTTGAGGATGCAAAAAAATTCGCGTTGGAGATGATCGCCAAGATCGGTTCATAATCAAGGAGACCATCAACGCTGAATAAAACGACCTTGAAGGGAGGGATCACCATGACAGGACGCAACATGGTCGTCACAGGGGCATGTGTTGCGGGGCTTCTCCTGGGAGGGTTTCCCGCAAGGGCATTGCCGAGCGACGCCGCCGCGGCACCCCGTACAGAAACCGCCACCTTTGCGCTCGGCTGATTCTGGGGAGTGGATGCCCAGTTCGGGAGCATCGAAGGCGTCACGCGGACCCGTGTCGGATACACGGGGGGAACAAAACACAATCCCACCTACCACAATCTGGGGGACCATACCGAGGCGGTTCAGATCGAATTTGATCCGAAAAAGGTCCCTTACAGCGAACTGGCAGATCTCTTCTGGAGCAGTCACGATCCCAGAAGCCGGCCCGGATCTCGGCAGTACATGGCCGCCGTGTTTTATCATACCGAAGACCAGAAGCGGTTGCTCCTGGAGGCAAGAGACCGCTCTTTGTCGGGGGCACGAGGGAAGCTCTTCACTCAAATTCTCCCCGCCTCAGAGTTCTACCCGGCGGAGGAGTATCATCAGAAATACTCTCTGCAAAAAGAGCGGGCCCTGATGAAGGTGCTGAGCGACCTATACTCTGACAGGCGGGCACTCTTTGACTCTCCGGCCGCAGCGCGCCTGAACGGGCACCTTGCCGCCCACATGACGCTTGAAGAACTCAGGGAAGCGCTGTTCAATCTCGATGATCTCCCCCCGGAGACACGCGAGAAGCTCCTGGACAGCGTTTCGAACCGTGGGCACTAGTGTCATGTCAACGATACTCTTTGATTTCGAAGGAGTTTTCACGACTGAGAAATCCTGGATTTCTCCCTGGCCCGGACCTGGCTTGCGTGGACAGCAAAACCACCCAAAGATGTCGCGCCAGGGCAGGCCCTGCGGTCGAAATGACAGAATAATGGTCGAAATGACATTTCTTGATTGATACGGCACTAGCGACAGCAATACCCGCCGAGCGGCGGGCTCAGCGGCTCCAATGCGCACAGGATGAAAAGCTCCCTGCTCTTTATGGCGGACAACAACCTGCTCCCGAAACGGCTTCTTTTTCTTTTTGACTTTCCCCCTTTTTTATCCTAAGGGTACAATGAATTCGGTTATGATGGAGAGCCAACTGATATCTATCCGGTAGACTTTTTGGGATGAGCCCCTCAGGTGCGAACGCGTGGACATAGGGCGCGGTATCCATACAGAGGGGAATCCGGCGAGACCCGTTGTGAAAGGTACAGGATTATGGGATCACCAGAGGACCAGATTGGCAAGCTACACATAATTTCCAGGCTGTACGAACTTATCAATTCCCTTACTGAAGAACAGCAGCTATCGCTCCTCAAACAACTTTTCCGGGATGACCTGCCAAATTACATCTTCAAGATGATTTTCGATATGCCTGGCAACCAGCAGTTACTGGTTATCAATCAGCTCGAAGAAATGGCGAAGGGGGAGAGCCTCTGGGATGAAGAAACAGTAACCGTTGTCGATATTGATACGCGGCGGGGTTCAAGAAAACCCTGCGTTATCCTGGCTGATTTTTCGACGGAGGATCTCTCAGCCCAGGAATTTATCCACGATATCAGTATCGACGGGGCCTTTATAAAAACCGATAAGCCTCTTGTGGTGGGCCAGGAGATTTCCCTGTCCTTCTCGGTTCCCAATTTTGAAAAATCATTTGACCTGGCGGGGGAAGTCGTGCGGTGCGATGGCCAGGGGATCGGCGTCAAGTTCAGGGATCTGACGAGAAAACAACAGGACATAATGATGTCCTTAATTGAAAGCATGGACGATATCTAACCCCGCACCTTCTTTCCTGTACGGTATTTTCAGAAATCAATCACTCTGACCGTTTGACCTGAAGGGCGAGGAATGTATCAAATGATCGGATGCCGGCTGGCTTTCCTCCCGTTCCTTTGATTTTTCAAGGCTGTTGGTGTGCTCATTGCGATTACAAAGCTTATGATAAAGCCAAAGTGTCCTGTTCTAGCCAAGATCCTTTTCTTTTCTGTTTCAGCATTATTATGCGCCTATGCTTTTAATTTAGGGCGAATACCAATAATCGGAACAGGTAGGCTCAACCGCTCCAAGAGATATCCCAAGCCAAAAAGCCCAACGCCTATAAGACTATATTTGAAAGGCATTAGTAATACCAAACCTGCAGCTATGTACGTAATCCGCTCTAAAGGAGTGCTTGGTTTCGTTAAAAATCCAAGCAATCCCGCTTCGAGGGCAACCATAGCAAGTATTCCCGCGATAACCACATATATGATCCCCAAGGGAGCCCCTTTCATCAAGTATTCGGGTATTAAAAGAAAATAAAATGGAAGGAGGCATCCTGCAAGACCAAGCAGCATAGCTGTCCAGGCAGTTCGAAGCCATGAGCTTTCAGCTATTGCACTTGCCGTATAAACAGCCACACACACAGGAGGTGTCAATCCAGAATAGATAGCAAAATAGAATATAAAAAGATGACTGGCTAACAGAGACAATCCCAATCCTTTCATTGCTGGAATAAGAACCGCTGCTGCAATCACATAGGCAGCTGATGTGGACATTCCCATGCCCAAGATCAGGGCAGTAACCATGGTAGCTCCAATAGCCAAGGCAAGGCTGGTCCCAGCCAGTGAAATGATCAAGGATGAAACTTTTACACCAAAACCAGTCAGTGAAATCATTGTTACAGCCATCTGCACACAACTCATCATGACCATAAGCCATGCCAACGCTGTTGCCACAGCCCTAAAATATCCCTCCCATATTGTTTTTATCCTATTCCACAAGGATCGCAGAGACCAGCGCCCTCCAATCAAAAGATACACCAACATCGACACAAGAAGAGCCCAAGCAGCACAATACTGTGGAGGAAAAAGTTTTGCCAGAAGAACAATAAGCGTTCCCACAGGTAAAACAAAAATTATCAATTGTTTCGGCCCAAGCACTTCTTTTATTTTTGGCCTTAGCTCGGGAGGCAACTTACCCAAATTATATTTCCCTGACAGAACCCAGATTCCTGCTCCAACACCGGAGAAATATAAGATGGCGGGGACAATCCCCGCCACCATAACGTCTACATACGGAACATTCAAAAACTCTGCCATAATAAAGCATGCGGCCCCCATAATCGGGGGACAGATCTGCCCACCAGTGGAAGCAGCTGCCTCGATTGCGGCTGCCAAAGCCGGTGGAAATCCTAACCGTTTCATTGTCGGTATAGTGAAAGATCCCGTAGTCGCCACATTTGCAACAGCAGAGCCAGAAAGCATTCCGAAAAACGAGCTCGATATCACTGCAACATGCCCTGCACCACCGCGTACGCCGCCGCCTGCTAACTGAGAAATATCCATAAAGATCTTTCCAACTCCGGTAGCAAATAACACCGGGCCAAATATTACAAAGAGACCGATAAGCCGACTTGTAAGATCTGTAAGAAGGCCCCAAATTCCTTCAGTCATCATGAATAATTGATAAAGAACTTCTTCCAAACTATAGCCTGCATGACCAAATTTACCCGGAATATTTTCTCCGAACAATGCGTAACACAGAAAGGAAACCACCAAAAGTGGAATAACCGCTCCCAGCGTTCTCCTGGTTCCTTCTAACAGTCCAACTATAAGCATAGCCCCTAATACCAGTTGATAGGTTTCATAAAATCCAGGATGCCGAACTATTTCTTCCCAATTAAACATCAAGTAGATACAAGGCGAAATACTTGCCACCAAGAGAAGAATATCAAGAACTGAAGGTATCTGTTCTGTCCCGAAGATTAGAAGTCTCGCAAGAATTGAGCTATTTTCTACTCTATCCTTTGACAGCGGATAAAGTAGAAAAACTAACGCCAATCCAAAACTCAACGAAATAGTCCCTTGAAGGACAGGATGAAAGGATACAGTGAGTGCTGTAAAAAGTAAAAATACGCTCCACGCCCCGATCAAGATGCTCACAATTATTTTTATAACACCCGTCAACTGACGCATTACTACTCCTCCTGAAGGCAAGTCATGGCCTGAAACTATAAAGAATACTAACGTTTTCCAACTACTTCGATTGATGATGTAATTCTGCTCCCCTTGTTACCTTCAATCACTACCGGATAAATACCAGGCTTTGCCATACTAGGAATAGCAGATTTGACTTTGAAGGAACCAAGAGAATCTGCAACGATTATATCTACTTTTTCTGTCCCCATACCTACACGCACACCTTCACCCAACGTCATTACGATATCTATTTCTTCCCCTGCCACAAACCGGTCCCCTGTAATCACAACGCTGGCTCCTTTTGATCCCTTTGAAGGAACAATGGAAACATCTGATTTACCAGCTGTTTGAAAGGCAGCGCAGGATGTCAGCACAAAAAGCGAACAGAGGAAAAGCATGATTAAGACACCATTTGTAAAAACCTTTTTAATATTCATCGGACTTCCTCCTCAAAAATTCTTAACGCATCTCAGGTGGTATAAGTCTGTCAGGGATCTCAACTTTCAAAGTGTCTCTATAAAATTTTACAGCACCAGGATGCAGAGGCACTTTGAGATCATAATCAACTGCCATCTGATACAAATTTTCAAAATTACCTTCGGTAAGCGAGGGATGACGGCCTGCTAAGGCTTTACGATTTTCCCAAATGGCTTTTACTATTTTATATACAATCTCTTCCGGTAAGTCCTTATGGCAATAGTCATTAAGAACATAGGCGAAACTAAGTTGATCCTTTTCAACTGATTTAAATAAACCAGCAGGGATAGTCATGCTCAGGCCATGTCCCGGATATTTATCATTCATCTTCTCTATCATCTCTTTAGTAACGGGCAGAATGTTTATGTCCATCATAGATTGCAAGTCAAGGATCGCAGAATCTTTAAATCCAGCCTTAAACCAACCTTGGACAGCCCTGCTTTTCATAGCATCAACACTTGCCGAAACTCCCATATACTTATATTTTGGTTTAATATCATTTGCGTCGAAAAACAATTCAACCATTCGGCCAGATGTCATTCCAGGAGCAAGCGCGAAGGGGAGACCATTCAATCCCTCAAAAGAGGTTACTCCACTCTTTTTCGTTGTTAAAATGTGGATCGGTGTTACATACCCTCCCCATAAGGAACGTAATTCAGGCATAGCCCTCCCTTTAAAATCAATGATTCCTTTATATGCCGCATACGCTGCCGCCGAATTGCCGGGGGCCATTAAAACAGATTTCGTAACTATTCAGCACAATGTTCTTTCACATCCATAAATGCTGGGCACTTTCCCT
>CAZNBR010000015.1:0-22668 GCA_964571315.1 uncultured Syntrophaceae bacterium | reverse complement strand
TCATCCTTCAACCTGTCCAATATGACATCATCGGCCTTAATAAACCCGCCCTCAAAAGAAATGATGACGTTGCCGGTGGCCTGATACGTCTTGGTATCGCTGTCGTATGAAAGGGTCTCCGCCTCTATATCGACCCGCTTCGGCATATCCGGCACAGAGGCAAGGGAAAAATCCCCGCACAGAAGCAGAGACAGTGACATGAAAAACAGTATAGACCTTTTTCTCACGAGGCAATCTCCAGACAGAATTTTCAGTACGAAAAAGGAAACAGGCTGTACCTACTATCATAGAAGTATGTTTTTCGGAAGGCCAAAAATAACTGCCCGGCAGGCATGGTCACACGGAATGCAAAAAGCGGCACCTCTCTCATGCATCGGCAGGTACCATCCGTTCATACTGTCCACAGAGCATATCGCCCGGGTCCGTCACCACATCGCACCTTCCGAATCCCGCGGAGCAACTCCAGGCAAAGTGCCGGCTTTTTACAGCCAAAAAAGATGTATTGACAATGGCTTGAATTTAATCTACAAAAGTCCCCTAAACCGACCGGTGAAAAACCTGATTGTCAGGTCCTTCAACCGTAGGTAACACACGCTTAGGAGAATAAAAGTGCATGAAGCTTTGGCAGTAACATCAGCAGATGTCGGAAGACATTTTCATGGAAACATCCTCGACATGATCCTGGATTCGGGGCCCATGGTTCAATTTGTGCTTCTGTTGCTCCTCTTCTTTTCCGTGGTCTCGTGGGCCATCGTCCTGACAAAATACAGGCTGATTAAAAGGTCCAAGAGAGAAAATGAGATGTTTCTCGACAGATATATGAAGATCAATAAACTGTCGGAGGTCTTCCCCGAATCGAAAAAATTCAGGTATTCTCAGATTGCCAAGGTCTTCCGGGCGGGCTATACCGAACTTGTCAAGATTGCCGGAATCAGGAAGGAACCTCTTCCGGACACGGACGGCGAGACATCATGGTCACTGGAGATGAAGGGACTGGATAATATTGAAAGGGCACTGAACAGGGCGTGCGATTCGGAGGCAACGAAACTGGAAAGTTCACTGGGATTCCTCGCTACGACGGGGAGCGCGTGCCCTTTTATAGGGCTCTTCGGAACCGTATGGGGCATAATGAACGCGTTCAAGGGCATCGGAGTAAAGGGTTCCGCCACACTGGCAGTAGTCGCCCCGGGGATATCGGAGGCTCTGATAGCCACCGCTGCCGGCCTGGCCGCGGCCATACCCGCGGTCATCTTTTATAACTACTACACCAACAAGATACGAACCATGACGGTGGAGGCAGACAGCTTCTCTTCGGAATTTCTCAACATAGTAGAAAGGTCTTACACAAAGAGTGCCCGCAAATGAGATATTCAAGAACCCGAAGGAATGCCGCAACACGGCCCATATCGGATATCAATGTTACACCGCTTGTCGACGTGGTACTGGTCCTGTTGATAATTTTCATGGTCACCGCCCCTATGTTGCAGATGGGGATAGATGTCAATCTTCCCCGAGTAAAGGCCAAGACGGTGGATGTCGGCGAGGAAAAGCTCATATTGACGATAAACAGCAAAGAAGAGATCTTTATAAACAAATACCAGACATCCATAACAGGGCTGAAGACCAAGCTGGAAGGCATCTTCGCCTCACGGATAGACAGAGAGATATTCATGCGTGCAGACAAGGAAATCCCTTACGGGTTTGTGGTTCTTGTTATGTCTGAAGTGCGCAAGGCCGGCGTTGATAAGTTGGGAATGATTACAGAATCTCCGAAGGAATAGGCATGACTTTTTTAACGGAGGCGCTGGAGAAAAATCATGATGATGCCACGGGCCTGAATAACATGGTCGTGTTCTCGTTTCTCCTCCATGCCCTCATCCTTTCAATCATATTCTTTTCCCCGTCTCTGCCGGCCCCCAGATGGACCTTTGGGCCGGCATATGTGGTGGATCTGGTGAGTCTCCCTTCAAGTTCAGTGGAGGTCAGGTCTTCCGAGGAGATCTCCAGGGAAGTGGTCGGCATGGATCGCAAAAATCACTCAATGGTAATGAAAAAAGAGGTCGAAACGGATCTGCCCATCCCTGCCCGGGAAGCAAAAACCCATAGGAAAGAAGCTGGAACCGTCGATACGGCGATAGAGGGTATAAAGAAAAAGGTTGCCTCTACCGCTGCCCCCCTTACTCCTACCACTGCCTCCACCACTACCACAAGGGGCTCTCAGCCGGTAGCATCTCCCGACCACCCCGAGTTGAATATGCAGATGAAAGTGTATTACTCTGTCGTCTGGTCCATGATAAAGGAGAAATGGGCCCTGCCTGAAGGTATTCTGCACAATGCCAATCTTGAAACCGTCATAGAAGCAAAGATCCTTAAAAACGGCAGCGTGGTAAGCTTGACCTTCGAGAAGCAATCCGGCAACAGATATTTTGATGAATCCGCCCTGAAGGCGATCAAGAAAGTGGGGAAGTTCCCCCCCCTCCCCGAGTGGCTGAATAAAAAATATATTGACCTGGGGATACGGTTTCACTCATCGGAACTATAGGGGTGAGAAATCGAATCTTGCTGCCCCTCAAAACCTCACGATGCCGGATTACGGTATTATAATTGAGAGCAACAGGGGTGAGGTACCGGGAAGTCAAACTCGGAGAAGCTGCCGTTCCTGCCTGTGCCGACACGGAAGACAGGTTGATCGTAGTGAAAAATATGATATTTCCAATATGGTATATCGAAAAGATTCCCCACCCCGTCGGTGAGACACTGTGTACGTACTAGCGGCTTGGAAGGACTATTACCTTTTAATTGTAAACAATACGGTTCCTGTCAGATTCGCTACGATTTCAATCTCCGGGGATTTCTGGAGACAAATAGCTGTTTGGTACTGCAGGAGAGATGATGCGTAAGATAATAAGCTTCCTTATTTTCTCAGTGGTTTTCTGGTGTAGCTCCGCAGCGTGCGGCAAGGTGTACATAGACATAAACTCCCCTGCATTCCAGAAATTCCCGGTGGCAATACCGGAATTCAAAAATCTGGGGTCAGAGCCGGGAGAGAACCTGTCCGCATGGTTTGCGGACCAGTTGTCCCATACCCTGAAGATTACCGGATTTTTCAAAATAATCAATCAGGATGCCTTCCTCGAAGATCAGGACAGTGCCGGAATAACCATCGGAGAAATAGACTTCTCCAACTGGTCAAGTATCGGCTCTGATTTCCTTGTAAAGGGAGGATTCAGCTATGACGGCAAAAACCTTGCCGTGGAGTTCCGCCTGTTCGATACCATAGAGGGGAAATTTATTACCGGTAAAAAATACTGGGGAAAATCGGAAGAAAAGAAGGTCATGGTTCTCAAGTTCGCAGACGAGATACTCCTTGCACTGACCGGGAGGGGTGGCGTCTTTGACACGAAGATCGCCTTCGTCGGAAAAGAGGGAAGCAATTCTGAGATATATACGATAAGCTTCGACGCTTCCAATCCCGTCAAGATAACTAACTATAATTCCCTTACCCTTTTTCCCCAGTGGTCGCCGGACGGGTCAAAAATAGCCTTCACCTCGTATAAGGACGGAAATCCCGATTGCTATATAACAGACGTGGTCAGCGGAACGACACAAAAGATATCCTCTTTCGGGGGGCTGAATCTGCCCGCCTCCTGGTCCCTTGACGGCAGAAAGATCCTCATGGTCCTCAGCAAGAATGGTAATGAGGATATCTACATCAAGCACCTGGACAGCGGCAGGCTTCAGCGCCTGACGGATGATCGCGCCATAGATGTATCTCCGGCGTGGTCGACAGACGGGAAAAAGATAGCCTTCGTATCGAATCGTTCCGGATCTCCCCAGATCTTTGTTATGGATTCGGAGGGGAAGAATGTGAGGAGGCTGACCTTCCAAGGCTCATATAACTCGTCACCCTGCTGGTCGCCGGATGGAACCAGAATAGCGTATGAGGGATCATCAAACGGCTGCTTCCAGATATTTTCCATCGGTGAGGGTGGAGACAATCTCATGCAACTCACCTTTGAAGAGGGAGGGGGGGAATCTCCCTCCTGGTCACCGGATGGACGGTACCTGGTTTTCTCTTCGAAGAAGAACGACCGGGAAAGGGTGTGCGTGATAAACGCTAACGGGCTGAATCTACGGGTGTTACCCGACATAAGGGGGGTGCAATCATTCAATAGTCCCTCGTGGTCCCGGCATCTAAATTTATATTGAATTTACAACTGTTTTGTGTTTTAAAGAACAAGGCTTATTTATCGTATCCATCAGGGATACCCTTGGGGGAGGTGGGTTCTTGCCATCATGAGTGTCTGTATCTCCGGCGACTATGGGCTCCTGAGCGGATAGATACCAAATTTTTTGGAGGCTGAATTCGCCGCCGTGAAGGCAGCTGAGCGAAAAAGCCGCACAGGGAAAAACCACAAATTAAAGGAGGGGTAAAATGAAGAGAAATTCGATTATTGTAGGATTGCTGGTGCTCGTATGTAGTCTTTCACTGATTTTCGTCTCAGGGTGTGCTACGGACCAGGCAGTCAAAAGTGAGACCGGTACCATTAAAGGCGATGCGACCATTAAAAGCGATGCGAGCATGGATGACATCCTGGCAGCGGAAACAGCCAAATCCAAGGCTGAGATCGGCGCCATGAGGAAAGCGGCCGCCGACAGAAAAGCTGCGGCAGAGGCAGCCGCACAGAAGGCGCTGCTTGCTGAGGCAGCCGCGGTCAAGGATATACATTTTGCCTTTGACCGCTATGATCTCAATCCTGAGGCCAGAAATATATTGGGAGGGCTTGCGGACTGGCTGTCAAAACAGAGCAGTTGGGTGGTAACCATCGAAGGACATTGCGATAACAGGGGAACGACAGAGTATAACCTGGCCCTGGGAGAAAGGCGCGCCGAAGCGGCGAAGGCCTACCTCGCGAGCATGGGTATTGCCGCGGAAAGAATAACCACCATAAGTTATGGTGAAGAAAGGCCGATGGACCCCGCGAATAATGAAGAGGCATGGGCAAAAAACAGGAGAGGTCATTTCCTCGTAATCCCCAAAAAATAATAATTGTACGGGGGTTTTCTCTTGAAGAATCTTGTGATCCTTTTCTTGGCCGTGGCATTCACATGCACGGGATGCGCAATGCAAGAAGAGCTTCAACGGGCTGAGGTACGTCTCGGGGCAAAGATAACAGCCCTCCAGAAACTTGCCGCTGAAAACACTGAATCACTAAGAGAAAACGGTGAATCCCTGAAGTCCAGCAGAAAGATTCAGGCGGATGTCGGCGCTGATTTGGTTGATTTGAGGGACAGCGTGCAGAAGCTGCGGGGCGCCACTGAAAGATTGGATGTAAAGGTGTCCGCCCTTGAATCAAAGACTGAAGATCCGCGCAGTGGCCTGAACGATATTTCCAACAGATTAACATACCTTGAGAATTATCTGGGTATAGGCAAGACTGAAGACGAAGAGGGCGAAAAAGGGAAAGCGGTCTCAACCGAAAAGGGAGAGCCCGCGGGCAGGGAAGAGGCTTATGCCAACGCCTACGGTATTTTTAAGAGTGGACGGTATGAAGCTGCGAAGGAGGAATTTCGAAAGTTCCTGAAAGCCTTTCCCGACTCAGAATATTCCGATAATGCGCAATTCTGGATCGGAGAATGTGATTACTTCCAAGGAAGATACGAAGAGGCAATCATAGAATACGAAGCAGTAATCCAAAACTATCCCAAGGGGAACAAGGTTCCCAATGCCCTTTTAAAACAGGCGCTCTCTTTCCTGAAACTTGGCGACAAATCCAGCGCCAAGTTACTGTTGCAGGGAGTTATTAAAGATTATCCCAACACGACACCTGCAAGCGTGGCCAGAAAGAAACTGATCGATATCAAGTAAGCACTTTACCGGTTGGCGTGTTACTTGCGCCGACCGGTAAAAGCAACTACTCCCTCTCCGAAAAATCTTACGCACATTACCGGTCTATGGGTATCGGTGTGATGCCGGAAGGTATCTGAAGATCGAAGATCGCCGTGTCTCCGGCAGATGATATATCCAGGTCGAGATACCGTATGTCCAGGTTCACCCTTCCAGGTTCCTTCACCTCTATACGTACCCTCCGAGGATAGGGTATTCCGCTCGCGACAATATGGTCCGTGAATGTAGCCCTCCAGAGAACCCTGCCATCATCAATATCTTCAATCTTTGTCAAGGTGTGGTCATCAGGATCTACCCACAGTGACCGCCTCTTCTTTCCGGACTTTATATCTACCCGGTATAGCCTTCCTTCCGCGTGTCCCGAAAGACGCCCCCCCGCTATGTGCGGAGGCAGCCCGGCAAGGAGGGGAACCATATCAGCAGGAGAAAGAAATACCTTGAAAAACAAAAGGAGGTTTTCCCGTGTCGCCGCGCCCACATAAAATTTTCCCTCCCCCGGGAAAAACACCTTGAGAGATTCTCCGTTCGCAGAAAGGAAAAAGTCCGCCGGACCGAAGAGGGGTATCGTTTCTACACGAAGGCTGGAAGGCATCCGCAACAAAAGCGCCATCTTCCGGGAGTAATCTCCCTCGGAAGAGCTGAGGGAGATCCGTGCCGTGGCTCGTATCGTATCGCCGCTGTCCGGCATGGGGATCTTCCGAAGTATATCCTGAGGAAGTGCCGCAGGCATTTTTGTAACCTCCGGGATCTTCCCGGAGACGCACCCGGAAAAAGCAAGGAGCGCAAGACACATTACTATAATATCTTTTTTACTCACCGGGTATCCGTATATTCCTTATCTTTTCCTTCAGGTCATTGTTTTCCGGGTTAAGGTGCAGCGCCTGTCTGTATACGTCCAGCGCCTTTTCTATCTGACCGTCCTTTTTATAGGCATCGCCGAGGTGGCCGGCGATAGTTTGATCTTCAGGGAGAAGTTCCAACGCCTTTTGCAGATAATCGATCGCCAGTTCCACCCTGTTCTGCCGGAAGTAGACCCAGCCGAGACTATCCATAATATAGCCGTTATTCGGCTTCAGACGAAGGGCCTTCTTGATCAGCTCTTCGGCCTCATCAAGCCTCACCCCCCTCTCTGCATAACTGTACCCAATAAAGTTGATCGCGTCGGCATTATCCGGGTCAAGCTTGAGCAGTGTCTCCATCTCTTCTATGCTCTCCCGATGCTTGCTTCCCTTTCCGTACACAATGCCCAACCGGTAATGCAAGTCCACATCCTGCGGCGAGAGGGAAAGGGCCCTTTTTAAAACATCCTCCGCATCCTCAAGTCTCCCTTCCTCCTCATAAAGAGCGGCAAGAAACCGGTAGAACTCGAGGTCTTTGCTCCCCTTTTCTACCTCCTTTTTTATAAGTTCAATCGCTTTCTCGGCATCACCGGCCATCTTCAGAATAAATCCCATCCTGACACGGGCGGCCACGTATAAGTCCGACTTTTCAGGTATGGATTCAAGTTCCTTGATCGCGTCCGCATGCTGGCCCTTCTTTTCGTACGTAGATGCAAGAAAGTATATGGCCTTGTCATTATCAGGACGTACCCGAAGCAACTCGAGAAACTGCGTGATGGCCCTGTCGTAGTTTTTACCATCCAGGAAATAGGCAAGTCCCAGCGAAAATCTTGCATCGATAAGAGAATCGTCCCATTCCAATATCTTCTCAAATTCTTCGGAGGCCGCATCATACCGCTTTGACTTCATATAGGTATTCCCCAGTTCAAATCGTATCTGAACATCGGCTGGATCGGACCGGAGGAACTCCCCGTAGATTGCTACGGCCTTGTCATTTTTATCTTGGGACCGGTACAGCATCCCCAGATCCATCAGTGCCGGCCTGAACGTCGGCTTGATATCCAAGGTTTTCTGGAACCACATCTCAGCTTCGTCATACCTGTCCATCGCAGCATATGTCTTGGCAAGGTAATAGCTTCCCATCAGGCTGGAAGGGTCAATACTCAGGAGATCGTCCAGCACGCCTACCGCCTTGTCATATTCCTTGTTCTCGCGGTAGAAGATGTTGAGAAAGAGATACGCCTCTCGTCTTCCGGGGTCTATACCGATAACCTTTTTATATGCATGTATGGCATCTTCGTATCTCTTAAGATTACCGTACAGACTGCCGAGCAGGAGAAGGGAATCTACATATTCAGGGGCGTATGCGACAGACCGTTCCAATAACCCGACCGCCCTGTCCATCTCTTTCCTTTGTATGTAGAGTGCGGCAAGTTCGGTCATGAGATAAGGGGATTCGGGATCAAACCGTATGGCGCTCTCATACTCATCAATGGCCTCGTCAATCTCTCCGTCAATCGCGAACAGCACTCCTCGAGAGTAGTGGTAATACCCTTCCGACAAAGGGCCCTCCGCCCTCGTTTGGTCCTCATACGGCAAAGAGGTACATGCCACTACAAAAAGAATAAGGAGGAGGATCAGAAGGAATATATTTCTTGCCGTGTATATGGTTTTCATGCCTTGTCTTTAGTGCCTTCGCAAAAACTCCGACCCGCTTTTTGGCCGGAGGAGGTAATCATCATTTTCATGCCGAGGGTTCCAATCCCTGTCCGAGGCGATCCCTGCACATGGGGAAACCCGTGGATGAAGTTTTCACGGTCCCCCCTGCTTTCATTCGATCAAATCGGACAACGGCACAATACGGATATCATTATCCCGGAAGACAGGCACCGCCGCGCCGATTGCCCGTACGGTACTTTCATGCGGATGCCCAATAATGATCATGGTTTCCCAGACATCCCTCTTTTCAACAATGCGGTGTAATATATCGACTGCTTCTTCGAAATTACAGTCATTATCGAGGAATATATCCCTTCCGGCATGTGGCAGGCCTATCCGTTCCGCTACCGGTAATCCCTTTGAGTCTTTCGTTGTCAGACTGTCCAGAAAAAAAAGGCCCCTCTCCTTGATATCCTTGAGGACGAGCGTCACCTTCTCTTCATCTTCCATGAAGCTCGACCCCATATGATTATTGACTCCCGATATATGGGGAACACTCCGGATATCTTCTTCAAGCTGGTCCACTATCTCATTATCATCCATCCGCAGCAGAAGCGCCCCGCTCCCCGGACTCCTCTCGGGATAGCCATACGGTTCCATCGGCAGGTGGAGCAGCACCTCTTCCCCCGCTCTGTGTGCCTTCCGGGCAACAGCTACTGAATACGGGAGGTGCGGAAGAACAGAGATCGTTATGGGGACATCTATAGCAAGGATCTCATCCAGAATCGATACGTCATATCCCATATCGTCAATGACAAAGGCTACCCTGTTCCCCGCCCCTGCTTTCTTGAGCGCTCTCTCTTTCGGCCCTGCGCTCTCGTGTTCCCCCAGGTTTCCTGCAACCCGGAGCGCCGGGCCTTTTCCATGCGTGTAAGACACCTCCGCTGTTTCACTGCCTCCGAGATGATACAGCACATATCCCGCAGAGGCCACAGCGCCGGTGAGGGCAAGGATGCATATCCAGCTTGTAAGAGACTTTCTCTTTGAACGAACCGCCCTGCCCTGTGCCGGTTTCTTTGAATGTATTTTTCTTTTCTCCACCCCGATAGTGTACAGACCCCCGATATGGTGCGCTTCAACTTCGGATTTCCCGCAGTCTCACATTTTTTTGAAGACATACCAACTTTTCAACAGATCTATCGCGCTTTTCAATTGATTGTCCTTCTTGAGATCCACCATCTCCCTGCCGGTCTTTTCATCTATCCCCTCTTCCTTTTCACCCTCTATGTGTCCCTCCAGGTCCTTTTCCCTGATCTGTGTGGGCTTGTCTTTGGCATCGAGGGCAGGTTTCACATATTCAACAACAATATCAGGGGTGACTCCCTTGGCCTGGATCGATTCCCCGTCAGGTGTATAGTACTTTGCAATGGTCAGCTTGAGCGCCGAACCATCCTTGAGGGGAACGATGGTCTGCACCGACCCCTTCCCAAAGGTCTGGGTACCCAGCAGTATAGCTCTTTTGTTGTCATGGAGCGCTCCAGATACAATCTCCGCAGCACTGGCGGTTCCGCCGTTGATCAAGACAACGATAGGACATTCGGGCTCGTTCCCGTCATCCCTGGCCTCGGATATCCTTCTGCTGCTCTTCGTTCTCCCCTTCGACGATACGATTACCCCCGATTTGAGAAATGCATCCGACACCTCTACCGACTGACCCAAAAGCCCCCCTGGATTATTTCTCAAGTCCAGGACAAGCCCCTTGAGGGGGGCATCCCCGGTACCTATCTTCGTGAGGGCCGCCTCAAGTTCGTCCGCGGTTGTCTCCTGAAAATTCGAGATTCTGATGTAACCGATATCCCCATCATATATTTTGTGCTTTACACTCTTTATCTCTATAATATCCCTTATGATATCAAAAGGTATCGGATTATTTTCACCTTCACGGGTAACTGTTATGGTTACCTTTGTCCCCTTCTCCCCTCGGAGTTTGTGCACCGCATCCAGTATGCTGAAACCCTTTGTTGTCTCACCATCTATCTTGATTATCTTGTCTCCCGCCTTGACACCGGCGACAAATGCCGGTTTGTCCTCTATCGGTGCCACGACGGTAATGATGTCATCCTGCATGGTTATGACAATACCCAAACCGCTGAAGGTTCCCTTCGTATCTGCCTGCAGGTCATTGTACTGTTCGGCGGTCATAAAAGCACTGTGCGGATCCAGTGACTTTATCATCCCCTGTATGGCTCCATGGATAACAACTTTGGGGTCAATCTCCTCCACATAGTTTTTTTCCACCATATTGAGCACTTCGTTAAACAGCTTCAGGTTCTTGTAGATTTCGCTATCCGCTGCGCGGGCGCCACTGTGCCCCATCAATACGATCAATAGGGTGAAAACCAGGAAAACCGACCGGGAAAGACCCCTCTCTTGATTGAACTGTATCTTCATCTAACCCTCCAATGTAGTGTAGGCAAAGTATCCCTTATAGGAGTAACTACACCTTTTATCAACAGTTTTCCATAAGTTTTTGACGGTTAAGGCAACGGGCCCTGAGAATCTTGATACCGCACAAGCCACGCGGACAACGGGGAAAGGCATGCCCGAGAAAGCCCTTCCTCAGATTATCAGCCCTCGCACCCCTTCTTCCTCCGGGGGCAATATTTCAACATACTGGGCAGTCCCTCCCGTGCGCCACTCCACAACGGCTTTCAAATCGCCGGGGGCGTGGCTGTAAAGGGCGCATATGCCGGTGGCACGGCTCAGATCTTCCCTTCCACATCCGTAAGGTACCAGAACCGTGGGACCAGGGAGGTCCCTCATCCCGATCACAATATCATGATCCTCCGACAGTTCCCTGATGATCGCATTCTCCCTTTGTTTTCGCCCCACGATTATCTTTGTTTCATCATTCAGACGCAGATGCCTCCCCACCTTGAGGAGTTCCAGGTCTCTGATCTCCATATTCTTATCGTGCGCAAACAGATCTCTCAGTCTCTTTGAGAATCCTGAGTCTGTCAGGAGGCATCCGCCGGCCGGGGTGGCATATACGGTTATCCGGTACCTGTCGGCCATCTCCATCTGCCGTTTTCTCCCCCTCCCCTGTATGTCCAGCAGCCGGGACCGGTCAACCTTTCCCTCCATCTCCGGCATGGTCTCCGGCAGAAGCCGGGCGCTCAGCGGCCGGATAATGTATGGCTGATAACCCGATCGCTTCGCCACAACATGGAGGGATTGTTTCCCCTGAGACATGGGGCGCTGTCCAAGGACCTCCCCCGTCAGGATACAGCTGGCCCCCCGGGCCCCCATCATCTCCCCGGCCTTCTTGAGCATCAGTATGTGACAATCTATGCAGGGGTTCATATTCCTGCCATACCCGTACCGCGGCGCCCTGAGCATAACGAGGTGTTCTTCCGTAACGTCCACCACGGTCAGCGGAAGACCTATCGCGCGGGACGCCTCCACGGCCCTGTCAGAACCAAAAAAAGGCGTCTCAAAGGCAACGCCCTCCACTTCAATCCCCTGTTCCTGCATAACCTTTACGGCGAGCATACTGTCAAGCCCGCCTGAAATCAAAGCAATTCCCTTTATCTTCAATATCTTACCAGCGTCACTTTCCACTCCTTATGAAGAAGATCCTGGATGTCTTTGTCGACATCGTAGTCTACCAGATACAGCTCCCGACCTCCCCCTAGCCGCAGGGAGGGGAGGGATATGTCACCACGTTCTTTCCCGGTATGTCGGGAAAGTGAAAACCCAAAGTCGTCACGCGAAGAGGGGATCTTTATTGCGCGCACGATATCCTCAACGATCTCTCTCTTGCTCCTCTCTTCCGGTACGAAAACAACCCTGTCACCCCCGAGCCGCAGGGCACTCAGAATCTGATCAGAAACTCTCTGCGAGATCATAATAACGCGCGTGTCCCCAACGTTCAGCAAAAGCTCTGTCTTCATAGACAGGGAAAGCCCATCTCCGCTCAGCACCGTAATCTCGGCCCCACTCACCGGAGAGTACCCGAGCATTCTAAGCAGTGAATCGGCAAGAATCAGGCCACTCGCGGAATCAAGGACTTGCACGGGGGAAGACTCATATACCGCCTCGTCACCCGTTATCCCGAAGCCATCCATTATCTCAATGATCTCGAGACCGTTCCTCTCCGCATAGGTCTTTACGGGAAGGGGGAGCACGTCGGATATCCCTGTCACAAAATTAAATGCATACCTGCCCGTGCCCCTGGTCTCAGCCTTTTTTGAAACGAGCCACTCAATAAAAACCCGTACTGCCGGAATATCGCCGATTTTCGTCTGCTGATTGATCTTTTCAAGGCTATATACGCCGGCAGCCTCTACTATCCTCTCCAAGAGGGAGGATATCGTCTCCTTCCCCTTGACACCAATTACACGGTAGGTATTCCACGTTGACTCTATAATCCTTTTCAGATCCCCAGGTATCCGATTGGACAGATCAAGGAGAATCGTGTTGCCATCAGGTATTTCTATAACAGGAACCTTTGAGCAATCAATCGTCACCTCGCCGGAAGGGGGCACGGGGATACAGTAGCTCCCGTCCGTTATGACCACGCCCTCCATCCTGCTTACGATATGGCTGATAACAGGCAGTATCTTATATTCGGGTATGGTAACATCCCTGCTTCCGGCCGGCGGTCGCGCCTCCCTGCGGGCTGCAGAGGGGAGAAGCAGGGTCTGCCCGGGATATATCCTATCTAAATCTTTAACCTTCGGGTTGAGACGCTTTACAAGCCCCAATACTCTATAAATCTCCCCGTACGAGTTGCCAAATCTATGAATAATGACCGAGATGCTGTCGCCTCTCTTCACAACATATTTCAGCACACCATTCTCGTTTTTCTTATCAGAAAGCTTGTCGGCAACCGGCTGCCCCGGGGGGGTTGCATCTGAAGATCTCTTTCTGGGAAGGAGTAACTTCTGGCCGGGATATAGCACATTCATGTCTTTCAGCTGAGGGTTAAAGCGCTTCACCAGTTCCAGGATTCGGTAAATGTCTCCCTCTGAAACATTGTAGTTTTTCCTGATTATTTCAAACAGGTGTTCATCCTTCTTGACAATGTAAGGGTCGGCGTGATGCCTTGAAACGCCCACCCTCTTGAATGAAATATAGGCGGTGTCCTCCCTGGAAAACGCAGCGGGTGGATCAACCAGAACAAGAAGTGCTATGACGGCAAGAAGATAACTCGACAAACCCCATCTGCTCACGGAAACCCTCCTCAGGCGAGATTGCTTCTATATACGCATGGCACCCAAAAGTCAAATCGGGAAATCCCCAGCGTCAATCACCGGGAAGCGATCGGAACGGGCGTTTTATCCATTTGACACTTTCCAAAACTTCACATAAGAGGGGTTCGCTTATCTTCGCCACAGAGACATTGTCCTCTCTAAGAAATATAGGCACTGACAATGGATGAAAAGAAATTCGGGCAACTGTCCTTCAAAGGAGAGCGGGCGGGGAGTAGATCAAGAAACCCCGGGCGCTTCTGACAAGAAGCGGGGACGTAAACATCGAAGAAGATAGATAGTATCCCTGTTGCAACTGGAACTCAAATGATATATGGTCGGGCGGTACCGTTGTACGTTTCTTTGGAGCAGGGGGAAGAGCCGACATGACCAACCATGAGTTTTTAAGAGACTTTCAGGAAAAGGTTGAAAAGAAGCTGAGAGAAAACGAGATATCGGTGATCCAGTACTGGTATGAGCGGCTGGGCAGGGTAGTATCCATGAAGCCTGACGGGATCGCCTCTCTTCAACTGGAGATAAAAAAGATCTACGTTATGATGGAAAACCGCGTCAGAACATTGAAGAAGGGTTGACATGAAGAGTATAGCAAATTTCCTATTCGAGGCGGGCATGCTGCAAAAGACACCGAGGTCGGGGTTCCAGTTCCTGGGATCCGGCTCAGAATCCGTAGCGGAGCATGTTCTGCGGACGATCTTCATCGGCTATACCCTGTGTAAACTGGACCCCGAGGTGGATGAGGCAAGGGTCCTGAAGCTGTGTCTGATTCATGATCTCCCGGAGGCACGGACCGGCGACATGAACTATGTCAACAAAAAATACGTGGAGGTGAATGAAAAGAAAGCGGTTGATGAACTTGCGAAAACCCTCTCCTTCGGAGAGGAGATACGAAGCGCCATAAATGAATTCAACGAAAAAAAGACCAGAGAATCACTTGTGGCACACGATGCCGACCAACTGGCGCTGATTCTCCAGTTAAAGGAATATAGCGATCTGGGGAACAAGTACAGCCAGGAATGGATTGGCTTTGCCGTCAAGAGACTCTGCACGGACACCGCAAAAAAGCTGGCAGACGTTATAACTGAGACAGATTCGTCAGAGTGGTGGTTCAAAAATAAGGGCGACTGGTGGGTGAATGCAAACAACAATGGATAGGAACCATCTCACGAAAAGCAAGATACCTGAGTACCTGATTCTTCTGACAATACTGGCCGCAGCGATATTTCTCACCGGTTGCGCTACAAGCCGTCAAGACAGAGAAAGGGCAGCCTCCCATGTTACGATGGGCACCGCTTATCTTAAATCCGGACATTTCTCCCCGGCCCTCAGGGAGTTTCTTGTGGCAGAGCGCCTTTCGCCGAATGACCCGGAGATTCACTACTATGCCGGCCTTTCGTATTACGGAACCGACCTAAAGGAAGAGGCAAAGAGGCAATTCGAGGCGGCTCTGTCCATAAAACCTGATTATTCGGAGGCACTCAATTACCTGGGAACCATATATCTGGAAGAAGGTCTTTATGACAGGGCAATCGAGGCATTCGACCGGGCCCTTTCCAATATGCTCTATGAAACCCCAGCTTTAGCACTGAACAACATCGGCTGGGCATATCACAAGAAGGGGGACTACCGGACGGCTCTCACAAAATACGAGGCCGCGCTGAAGAGAGAGCCCAACACCATCATACTCCCACTCATCCAGAAAAACAGGGGAATCGCATATCTTTCCGGGCATAACATCGACAAGGCCATATATTACCTGAAAAAATCAATCGATAGCTCCCCCGGCATGACCGAATCGCGCTACTGGTTGGGGATAGCCTACCTTGAAGGGGGAAACAGAGAGAAAGCGATTCAGGAATTACGCCTCGCCGCTGAAACCAACCCGGAATCGGTGTTCGGATTAAAGGCAAGGGAAAAACTGGACTCTCTCTTGCCGTAACCGTGCGGCAAGGTACGATTCCGATGAGAAATATATCGTGAACCGCCGCAGGTGGGCCTGTCGCTTTCATGCCGCTACAATTATTTGAATATATTGATATTTTTGTAGTCATGGCGATTTTCGGTTTTCTTGTCTTGACAGGGCACGAATTTTACCTTAGATTTGGCGCGCTTTTTAATAGGGGAATACAGGTATTATGGGATCCAAGAAAAAGACAAAATCCAGACAGATAAAGGCGAAACAGAAGAAGAAGAATACCCGGACATTGTATCTCTCCCTCATCATTCTGGTTGGTGTGGGATGTCTTCTCTTCTTCTTTCTCTCACTGTTCGACTATATATATCCCCCCGCCGGCGGAACCGACGGCACGGTGGTAACGGGAGAGAAACAGAAGGTGAGGCTCTATTTTTCCGATCTCAATGAGCGATTCCTCATTCCGGAAGAGAGGTATATCACAAAGAGAAAATCCCCCGATGATACCGTCAAGGCATTGGTAGAAGCCCTGATTGACGGGCCTCATACCGGTCTGGTAGAGACCTTCCCGAAGGAAACAGACCTGAGGGGAGTGACCGTAAAGGATGGAATTGCCTCTATTGACTTTGGCAGAAACCTGATCGCCCTTCATCCCGGAGGGAGCGCCAGTGAAATGATGACCATCTACTCACTGACGAATACCGTTACCATCAATGTGCCCTCCGTCACAAAGGTAAAGATATTGATAGATGGCAACAGCTTAGAGACGATAAAGGGTCATATCGACACGAGCAGGCCCTTCGAGGTCAACAGGGAAGTAATCGTAGAGAACCGCTCGTAAGGGCACGACAACACCATGGCCGCCGGAAGACTTTCAAAAACAAGAAATATAGGGATCATTGCCCATATCGATGCGGGAAAGACCACTGTCACGGAGAGGATCCTCTACTACACCGGCAGAACCCATAAGCTCGGCGAGGTGCATGACGGCGAGGCGGTCATGGACTGGATGGCACAGGAGCAGGAACGGGGGATAACCATTACCTCCGCCGTCACCACCTGCCTCTGGAAGGATCATGAGATACACATCATTGACACCCCCGGCCATGTGGACTTCACCATAGAGGTAGAACGCTCCCTCAGGGTGCTGGACGGCGTGGTGGCCGTATTCTGCGCCGTCGGGGGGGTGGAACCGCAGTCTGAAACGGTATGGCACCAGGCAGACAAATATCGCGTCCCCAAGATAGCATTTATCAATAAGATGGACAGGGTGGGTGCAGACTATCACGGCACGATACAGATGATGAGAGAGCGGTTCACCTCCATACCGCTTCCGATCCAGATACCCTGTACAAAAAACGAAACCTTTCAGGGGGTGATCGATCTTATCGGACAGAAATTGATCACCTGGGATGAAGACACTCTCGGGTTGTCATACGACACCTCCGATATTCCTGCAGATATGCTTACCGAGACAGCAGCGTACCGGGAGAAGCTGGTTGAAACACTCGCGGAGATCGATGACGTCATCGCCGAAAAATATTTGGAGGGGACCGAGGTTACCGAAAAAGAGCTTATTGAATCGGTCAGGAATGCGACCCTCTCACTCAGAGTGGTACCGGTTATGTGCGGCACGGCCCTGCGCAACAAGGGGATTCAGCCGGTTCTTGATTCTGTCACTCATTTTCTCCCCTCCCCTGAAGATATGCCCCCCGTCGAAGGAATCAACCCTGTAACAAAAGAGGTTGAAAGACGCCGCAGCAGCGTGAAGGATCCGTTCGCGGCCCTCGCATTCAAGGTTATGCTGGATGAAGGAAGAAAGATGACCTATATGAGGATATACTCCGGAAAAATGAAGGTGGGGGAGGATATCTACAATGCGAGCAAGGAAAAAAAGGAGAAGGTCTCCCGGCTTCTCAAGATGCACTCCAACAAGCGGGAGCGTGTCAGCGAGGCCAGAGCCGGGGATATCATTGCGGTGGTAGGCCTGAAGGATACCTCCACGGGTGATACCATATGCGATGAAGCCCATCCGATCATCCTTGAACGGATAGAGTTCTACGAGCCGGTCATCAGTCAGGCCATCGAGGCTAAGACACCCGGAGATCAGGAGCGATTGCTGCTCGCTCTTGAAAAGCTGGCAAGCGAAGATCCCACCCTCAAGATCAAATATGACGACGAGACGGCACAGACAATCATCTCCGGAATGGGTGAACTCCACCTTGAGATAGTCATCGACAGACTCATACGGGAGTTTCACACCAATGTGAACATAGGCAAACCCAAGGTCGTCTACCGTGAAACGATAGAGAAAGAGATAGAGGTAGAAGAGATATTCGACCGGAAGCTTGGGGACAAGAAACACTTCGGCCACGTTGCTCTGCGCCTTGAACCCGGTGAGCGGGGCGGAGGCCTGGTGGTGATAGATGAAATCAGCAGTGACGTTATTCCCTCTGAGTTTCACGCCATTATGGAAGAAGGTATCCGGGATGCAGCCCTCAGCGGTGCGATAGCCGGCTACCCGGTCGTCGATGTGACCATACGGATGATCGGCGGTTCTTTCAGGGAGGGGGAATCAACGGAACTGGGCTACAGGATAGCCGCTTTAACGGCCTTTTCAAACGGATGTTCACGCGCACAGCCCGTCCTGCTGGAACCCATCGTTGAGGTGGATATCATAACACCGGGCGAATTCATGGGCGAGGTCATCGGAAATATCAACGCGAGGAAAGGGGACGTGGAACGGATAAACCATAAAGATCCCGTCAGCGAGATCAAGGCCCGTGTCCCCCTGAAACAGATGTTCGGATATTCGACCGACCTGCGGTCGGTCACTCAGGGAAGGGGAACCTTCTCGATGCAATTTCTGAAATACGATAAGGCATAACCATTTTCCCGAGATGATCGTATGAGCCCTGATTTCTTTTATTCCACCGAACGCATCCTGGGGTGCTTCTACCGCATGAGCGCCCTTGTCGCGACCCCTTTCAGCTTCGACGATACCCTTCAAAATATTCTGGATGAAGCGGTTGAGACGATGGGCTTTCACCGGGGTGTCATATGCCTGCTGGACGAGCAAAAAGAAAATCTGATCACCAAGGTCGTCAAGAATTACAACCCTGAGGAGGCAAAGAGGGCGTTTTCACGAAAGCTGAACCTCACAAGACACGATTGTCTCGTAACAAGAGTCGCAAAGACCGGCAACTACATCGTCCTTGAAGATTCTGAAACAGATCCGATGATCACACCCACAGACCGTAAACTCACAAGCCTCTATGGGGGAAAAGGAGGATTCTATTCGGCCTTCTGCGGACCCCTCAAGATACAGGACGATGTCATCGGTATCATAGCGGTGTGGTACGAGAAGAAGACCACGTTTCCACCGGAAGTGATCAGCACCCTCATGACCTTTGCAAATTATATCAGCGTCGTCATACAAAACTTACGGCTGTTTCAAGGCAATAGCCAGAAAATAAAAAGGCTGTTGATGTTGCAGGAAGCGGTGTCCCAGCTGAACTCAAGTTATGACCTGGATAAGATACACGAAACTGTGATAACCAATGCCCTCAAGATAGGGGGTGCGGACAGGGCGCTTCTGTACTTTCTGGACACGGAGAAAGGCACCTGCCTGCTCAGCAATGGCGACGAGGTGTTCCTGGATGAGAATAACATATACTCCCCGAAGATAAAAAACAGCATCATCAAGAGGGCCCTGGATGAGGAAACGATAATAGCTCAAGCCCCGGGCCAGAATGCGCCCACACGTCCCATATTCGACGGCTACCCCTCCGAGATAGCCATTCCCCTGAGTATAAAGAGGAAGTTCAAGGGCATCCTCTATCTTGGTAAGAAACAAGGGGGCTATTCGAGAGACCAGAAAAGTCTCCTGGATATTCTTATCATCAACGCCGCCGTCTCATATGATAGCGCAATCATGCACTCTCAACTTTCCTTGGAGGCAAAATCTCTAAAAACGGAGGTTGCGATGCTCAAGGAGAGGGAAAACAAACTGCTGGGCTTTCACAATATTATAGGAAATTCCAGCAAGATGCTGAATATATTCCACATGATAGAGGATGTTGCCCGGCACGATACCAGTGTCCTGATACGGGGGGAGAGTGGTACAGGAAAGGAATTGATAGCCCGTGCTGTTCACCGGCAGAGCATGAGAAAATCAAAACCCTTTGTGGAGGTGAATTGCGCCGCGATACCGGGTTCGCTGCTGGAGAGTGAACTCTTCGGCTACGAGGCCGGTGCCTTCACCGATGCCAGGAAAAGAAAGATAGGACTCCTTGAACACGCAAACGGAGGAACTTTTCTCCTGGATGAGATAGGTGAAATGAACCCTTCCATACAGGCAAAATTTCTCAGAATGCTCGAAGAAAACCATATCCGCCGCCTTGGAGGCATAGAGAATATTCCCATCGATGTCCGATTCATATTTTCCACCAACAGGGATCTGGGTCGTATGGTCAGTGAAGGGTCCTTCCGCGAAGATCTTTTCTACAGGATAAGTGTGGTTCCTATTATTTTACCGCCCCTAAGGGATAGAATTGAAGATATCATGCCCCTGGCCTATCACTATCTCGGAGAGTTCAACACAAAATTGAACAAAAGCGTGAAGGGCTTTACAGCCGATGCGGAGAGACTTCTTAAGAGATATCAATGGCCGGGGAATGTCAGAGAACTGAAAAACATTATTGAAAGGATCATGATCCTTCAAAGCGTAAGCAACCTCATTACTGCTGATAATATTCCCGCAGAGATCAAGGTCGTAGCACCCCAGACGCTGGCGATACATACCGGAGAATTTTCTCTCCTGAACGCCCCTTACCCCGCAGACTATAGGCGTGCGATAGATGAATTGACAAATAAGATCAAAGAAGAGATCCTTGGAAAGGCGCTTGAGGTCAACCGCGGCAATCAGGCAGCCGCGGCACGGCAGCTTGGTATTTCACGGTATACCCTCATACGTGAACTCAAGAAACTGGAAACCAGCACCCCTTCGGATGCTGCCGCCCCATAAAAGTGCGATACTCGAACATATAGTTCTATATCTGCACGCTTTGCGTGTTTTTGCTCCTTCCGGCTGTCCCATGCGTGCGTTTTTGTGCGAGAAGGGCACATATCCGAAAAGCCATTCACCACAATACCCATGAATCTCTCCCCCATTAACACCACGCAATATACTATTTCCCCAAGCAGATTTTATAACTATCTTAATTCTTTAAACAATTAAAAAACTAAATTTGTATCCCAAAACCTCATTTTGGCACCATTGTTGCTTATACGGATAAATGAGTTCTTTAAATGGTCTTGGACGAGTGATGAGAGTCTCATGGACGACACAACAAAGAGAAGTGAATCAGAGCAGGGCTCTGAAAAAAGAATTTCGGGCTCTCTCAAGCCCGATAAAGATCAGGATACAAGGAAGCCAGCTTTTTCGCCGTCATCGAACAGCGATGCGGATGGGGATATTAAAGGAAAGAGATCAAGAAATGCCGGCCTGAGCGAAGAATTTTTCCTCTCGGATCTTTCGGGAGATTAGGGTTTTTGCCGGTGGGCGGTTTTATGTTCCCTCCTTTCCGCTCACCGGCCCCCCCCATGAATCCGGAGGATGAGATAACGGTCAGAGGTTTTGTAAGTCGGTGAGTGGTTTTATGTTCCCTCCTTTCCGCTCACCGACCCCCCCTATGCCTATGGGTGAATCTGAGAGATGGGGTTCTGCACTGTCTCTTTGTTTATATATCGGGTGGCTGGAGGCCTTCGGGCCTCTTGCCGCCCATTTTTTGTACTCTCTCTACAGGAAACAGCACCTTCTCTTTTCCTATGAGGCATTAAACCTGAAATATACAATATCCCCGTCAGCAATACGGTGGTCTCTTCCCTCTATCCTGACAAGACCCTTTTCCCTTGCAGCAAAGATGCTCCCCGCCCTTACAAAGTCTTCATAATGAAGAACTTCCGCCCGTATAAAACCCCTTTCCATGTCGGTGTGTATCTTTCCGGCAGCCTGAGACGCCCTGGTGCCATCCGGAATTGTCCAGGCACGAAGCTGGTCACCCGCTGCTGTATAAAAGGTGATCAGCCCCAACAGGTCGTACCCGGCCCTGATCAGCTTCTGGAGCCCCGATTCTCGCAGACCAAGATCTTCAAGAAACTCCCGTCTGTCCTCCTCCGGGAGCACTGCTATCTCCGCCTCCATATCACCACAAATAACAATCGTCTCCGATCCGTCCGGCCGCGCTATCCCCTCTACGGCAGCGACGTATCCACTTCCCTCTCTTAATTCCGATTCACCGACATTGGCAACATACAAGACTTTCTTGGCCGTAATAAGGTTCACCTCTCTCAGCACGGCCACCTCTTCGGGACTCAGCCCGATATTCCTTACCGGGATACCCCTTCCCAGGGATTCGTGTATCCTGTGATACAGTTCTATTGTACCACGGTGCGGCTTGTCGCCCCCCCTTGCCGATTTTTCCAGCTTTTGTATCCGTTTTTCGACGGTTTCAATATCCGCCAGAAGCAGCTCCATCCCGACGACCTCGATATCACCGGCAGGGTCTATGACTCCGTGAACGTGAGCCACATCGGGATCGTCAAAACAGCGTACGATATGTACGACCGCATCCACATCCCGTATATTCCCGAGAAACTTATTTCCCAATCCCTCGCCCCTGCTCGCCCCCTTCACCAGACCGGCGATGTCGACAAACTCCATCGTCGTAAAGGTGAACACGGGGGGGTGGATGATGCCTGCGATATTTTCCAGTCTTGGATCGGGAACAGAAACGATGCCGATATTGGGATTGATCGTGCAGAAGGGATAATTCGCCACCTCGGCGTCGGCAGCGGTGAGGGCATTAAAGATGGTGGATTTGCCGACGTTCGGAAGCCCTATGATTCCGCATCTGAAACCCATGGCTTCCTCCTTTCAAAAAAAAGGGGGATGGATTCCTCCACCCCCCTTCGTTTTATATCCTGCCTCTCCGGTTTAGTAAATCAGCTGATAGAGGTAAATAATCGCCGGAGCGGTAACAAGAGAAACAACCGACATCAGCTTGATCAGGATATTCA
>CAZNBR010000014.1:0-23118 GCA_964571315.1 uncultured Syntrophaceae bacterium | reverse complement strand
GATTCGAGTGGATGCATGGACCCACTCGTCTGAATCCGACACTGGCACTGCGTTAGACCAAAACAAAGGAGATAGACACTACTGTCGTGTCTATCAAGAAATGCCATTTCGACCACAGGGCCTGCCCTGGCGCGACATCTTTGGGTGATTCCGCTGTCCATGCAAGCCAGGTCTGGGCCAGGGGAAAACCTAAGATTTCTCAGTCGTGAAGACTCCTTCGAAATGACAAGGATGGGCGAAAAAGAAGGCACAGGATGTCAAAAAAACGTATTTCAAGGAGAAATGGAGGCTTTAAGGTATGATCCGTAACGAGGGCATTCCCCTTCTCCTGGCGATGAATCGTAACGGTTGAAACGTTTAAAAGGGCGGATGGACGGTCATGAAGGTGAAGATGCCCATCCCGTTCGCCTCCGGCTTCGTCGGCTCGCCGTTGATCACCCGGACCATCAGTTCGATCATCTCTTTTTTCAGCGCGTGGAGGGGTTTCCCCTCGACCAGGTCCCCCGCGTTTATGTCCATGTCGTCTTTCATGGCCGCATAGAGACGGCTGTTGCTCGCCACCTTGATGACGGGAATCGTGGGAAATCCCGCCGGAGTGCCCCTGCCCGTGGAGAAAAGCATCAGTTGGGATCCGCTCGCCGCAAATCCCGCCATGGAATCCGCGTCGTACCCCGGCCCGTCCTGCAGGACCAGGCCCTTCTCCGCAGGGACGGCAGCGTAGTCCACCACCTCGCTGATCGCCCTGGTTCCCCCCTTGACGATGCATCCCATGGACTTTTCCGCGATGGTACTCATCCCCCCGTCCATGTTCCCCGGCGTGATCACCATGGCGGCCAGTTCTCCCATGGTTGCGCGGTTCAGTTCCTCGGCGCGGTCCACCATCTCCGTTATCCGTGCCGCAACCTCCGGATCCTTCGCCCGGCGCGCCAGCACATGGGCCGTTCCGATCATCTCCGTATTCTCACCGAACATGACCGTGGCGCCCCGATCCACCAGCCAGTCGGATACGGCCCCTATGGCGACATTCGCTGTGACGCCCGACATGGCATCGGACCCTCCGCATTCGATGGAGACCAGGAGGTCTTCCCAGGCAATCGGCTCGCGCTTCTGCTTCGCCAGTTCCTTCACATAGCCCCGTGCGGCAAGGGCCCCCTTCTCCGCCGTCCTGAGCGAGCCTCCATCATCCTGGACGTTCAGGATTGTCAGGGGTTTGCCGATCCCTTCGAGCTGCGGCGCCAGAGCCTTGACATTCGAGACCTCGCACCCCAGACCGATCAGGACGACGGCCCCGACGTTGGGGTTCCGTATCATCCCCGTCAACACGCGAAAGAGGATCTCCACATCGCGCAGCCCCCCCCGGCCGCACCCGTGACCGTGGGTGACACAGATCGCCTCCGGAACCTCCCGCGATATACGGTTGACAACACCGTTGACACAGGAGACCGTGGGCATCACCAGAACGTGGTTTCGTATCCCCACGCGCCCGTCGCCACGGCGGTATCCGCTGATCGCCCTTACTTCTTCCATCGCTCGCTCTCCAGGTTATGGGTGTGTACCCAGGCGCCGCGCCTGATCTCCTGCGCGCTCACTCCCACCACTTCACCGTACTTGACGATCTCTTCCCCCGCTGCGACATCGCGAAGGGCCACCTTGTGGCTCGCCGGTATCGCCTCTCCGACGGCAAACCCTTCCCCACCGAGGCACAGGACCTCCTCTCCCGCAGCCAGGTCCCGAAGGGCCACGCCCACATTGTCCCGCCCGTCAATGATCAATACGTTGTACCGCACGGTATCACCTCACCCTTCGGGAGTCTTCATGTACTGCATGGTTCCGTCCTGGATCACGGCGACCCGGGCACCTCCGGGGTAATCCTCTTCCAGCAGAGCCAGCGCATCCGGCCAGGTCTTTACAATGGTCGCATCGTCGATATGGCAGATCAGGTCGAGCATAGTCCGGTCCGGATGGGGGGCCACGATAACAAGCCGTTTCATGAAAGCCTGTCTGAACCCCTGCCCCGCGACCTTGGGTTCGAAGTGACGGCCGCCGTAATCGGTCCCCCAGCCCCGCATGACATAGTGGAGAACCTGTCCTTCCGGCGCGTCGGAGATGAGGACCGCCGTGCCGGAGCCGTCTGCTTTCAGAGCCATGAGCGACATGAAGAGGGCGATGGCCGATTCATTCGCCTTCGCGTAGGAATTGCCGACGACGATATCGTACCCGGTCGCGTGGGGGATACCATAGTGCTCCTTCCCCTCCTCCGCCCCGGCCTGGTGGGTGGCCCTGAACGCCCCGGCATAGAGGCTGGTGATCTCCCCCCGGCGGTTGATCAGGCAGTCTATCTTGAAGTCCAACCCCGCCAGGTCCCCACCGGCATCGCATTCGGCGCGCATGATGTTGTTCTCGAAGTTACCCAGCCCGATCCGGCTCCGGTCCCGGTACAGCTGGTTGTGAAACTGGTTGATCGACTCAATCCCGGCAATGCCGGGGAGGACGATCTTCGCGCCTCCGCCGAACCCCACGTGGACGTGCGCGGTAATACACCCGATGCCGATCCTGAGGTCGCAGTTCATGAATTCACGATTGAGCCAGACCTCCACCCCCGTGGGCGTTCGACCGACTCGGACGGTGTTCTGAAAGGGATCGTGGTTGTATACGGCATAGTTTTCCACGATATGCTCCCCCAGCTTCTTCCGGGCATTGATCATGTCGTAGGCGCCATGGGTCCCCAGGGCCCAGATGAACCGGATCTGATCCTTCTTCATCCCGGCCCGTTGAAGGATCTCGAGGACAAAGGGCGCAACGTCCTTGACCGGCGTGGGACGGGTCATATCGTCAAAAACAATGACTGCCTGCTTCTTGCCTTTCGCCAGTTCCTCGAGGTTCGGACCTTCGATCGGGTGTTCGACCTTGTCCTCTATCTCCTCCGGCGAAAGCCCGGGCTTGTCAAAACCGGGCGAGGTCAGATTGTCCACATCCCAGCGATCGGGAAAGGTCAGATCCCGCTCTTTATTTTCGTACCAGAGACGGGAAGGGATAGAAACAGTCTTCATAACGTAACCCTTTAGTATTTCCTGTTATTAGGCCCTTTTCAGGCAGGTGTCGTTTCCTTACCCAATCAGAATAACGATCAACCGTCGCGGACCGTGCATACCCTTGAAGGGCGTCGCCTTTATATCTGCCGTCATACTCGGCCCCGTAGTAAAAGTAAAGTGGGGCGGTATATTTTTTTTATCACCGTAGACTTCCTCGATCACCCTTTCATAGATAGGAACCATGCGCTCGACGGGAATGACGGCGATGTGGAGGATCGGAGCGAGCGAAAGGAGCCGCGGCTGATTTTTGTCATGGATAATCCCCAGTGTTCCGCTTTCCGCAACGGCGTAATCGGCGCCGGTAATGCCGGCGTCGGCTTCCTGGAAAACGGCATCCTTAAAGGAATTTCTATCGGGAAAATCCTGCGGCACATGGACGGTGATCCCGTGCTCCTTTCCCCAGGAGGGCAGATCGAGCGGCGCGATGACATCGTCCGTCGACGCGATCACCCTTTTCAATCCCTCGGAAGCGGCGATTTCGGCCAATTTTCCCGGGACCTCACTGGTATCCTCCACCCGATGCACCACAACTTCCTGGAGGACGAGTTCTTTGGTAAATCTCGCAATCATCTCTTCCCGATTCAGGACGAGCTCTGAGAGGGGGGGCATATCCGGTCTTGAGGGTACGTCAATTCTCGGGGCCCTCTTGAGCTTTCCCAGGATTTCTTCACGCGCGTTTGGTTCCATGTTCATCCTCTCCTCGCCCGGACAAGCCGGAAATCGAAATTCGCAAATCGGGAAAGGATTATGGGATTAAGGATTATGGAATTATGGGATTAAGGATTAAAGGATTATTTCCTTACTCCTTACTCCTTACTCCTTACTCCTCACTCCTTACTCCTTACTCCTCACTCCTTACTTCCTCCCGCCCGGTTAAATTCTTTTGCCATTTTTGCAAGAACTTTACAATTAGGGGACTAAAGAGGTTACGAATCATGCTCCGGGCTGTGTTACGGTTTCTGTTTTTCTTCCTTCAATTCCTTCCATCGTTCATGGAAGGTCTTGCTCGCCATGGCGGGGGAGTCCCGTTCCTTGAACCAGCCCTCGAAGATTCTTCCCATGCTCCTGATGACCCCGTCTCTAGCACCCCTGTTTACAACGGGACGGGCGCATTTGACGCCGAGATTCCAGAACCAGCCATGGGTAACTGCCCATGTCCAGAGATCGAAAAAGCGTGTTTCCTTCCAGTGGCGTTTCCTCCCCTTAAACTGCGGGTCACCTTCCACGTCTTTGGCCCGGTAATAGAGAAAGAGCGAGGGATGATCAACCCCGCCCGGGCAGATGTCCCGGCAAGTGCCGCAGAGGGTACAGGCGCGGTAGAGGTCCTGGGTCCGGTCGAGACCGAGCAGGAGCGGATTCAAGACTTGACCCATGGGACCGGAATAGGCCCAGCCGTAAGGATAACCGCCGATCTTCGAGTAAACGGGACAAATATTGAGGCAGGCTCCGCACCGGATGCACCGCAGGGCTTCACGAGCCTGTGTGTCGCCGTACAGCTCGGATCGCCCGTTATCGACGATAATGACAACAAGTTCCTCGGGTCCGTCGATTTCGTCGTCCTTTTTGGGGCCGCTGTCCATGGACACGTAGGCGGAGATTTTCTGTCCCGTGCAGTTCCTGCAGAGAAGGCGCAGGATGTGCATGGCGTCAGACATGGTGGGAACGACCTTCTCAATGCTCATGATCGAGACCTGCGTTTTAGGTGAGGACTTGTTGAATCGTATATTCCCCTCATTCTCCACGTTGATGATCGATCCCGTCTCGGCCACGGCCATGTTGACCCCGGTTACTCCGAGAGCGGCGTGGTGGAACTTTTCGCGCAGGAAGAGGCGCGCGGCGTACCCCAGCTCCACGGGGTCCGTGGTCGGCTTCTCCATCCCCGCCTTTTCCATAAAGAGGTCGCACACCTCTTCAACGGGGACGTTGATGGCCGGGCCGACGATATGAAAGGGCGGGCGCCTGAGCTGCTGGGCGATAAACTCACCGAGGTCCGTTTCAAAGGGTTCGATTCCGCCCTCGGCGAGGGCATCGTTCAGCCCAATTTCTTCCGTTACCATCGATTTCCCCTTGGTGACATAGGTGACGTTCCGCTCCTTCGCTATGGCGAGAACCATCTCATTGGCCTCCCGGGCATCGCGTGCCCAGAGGACCTTCGTACCCCGTGCCAGGGCATTTTTTTCAAATTCTTCAAGGAGTTCGGGAAGTCGCGACACGACCCCGGCCCGTATCGCCTGTCCGCAGGCCTGCGCCGCATCGGGATCGGGGAAACTGCCCATGACAGTTTTCCGCCGCGCCGCAATGGTCGCGGTCAGCGCCTTCAGAAAGGCACGGGCATAGGGGTTTCGGATTTCCTTTCCGGCGGTCTCGTTGAAAAGGGTCGTCTTGATCTCCATATCAATCCTCCCTTCCTGTGCCGGCGAGGAAGCTGGCGATATGCAGGGCCTTTTTTTCGGGATGGTTGCGGCTGAGGTAGCCGCCGATGTTGAGAAGGCATCCCGGTTCACAGAGGACCAGGAGATCGGCCCCACTCTCCAGGTAGCTGGCCACCTTCTCCTTCACCATCTCCTCGGATATATAGTTATAGTTGTTGGCAAACTCTCCGCCAAAACCGCAGCACATATCGGCAAGAGGAAGAGGGACAAAGAGGGCGCCATCTGTCTTCCGTATGAGCCGTTTGGGCTGGTCGGAGACGCCGAGACCCCGGAGAATATGGCAGGATTCGTGATAGGTAACCTTCCCTTTGAATGACGCGTCCACATCCTCGACGCCGAGGATATCGACGATATACTGCGTGAGTTCGTAGATACGTTCAGAGAGCTCCTCGGCTCTCCTCAGCCACACCGGTTCATCGCGAAGAAGCTGGGGATAGTGGCGTTTCACCATGCAGACGCAGGAACCGGAGGGGCTCACGATGACGTCATCGTCGCCGAAGACATCGATGAAGTGCTTTGCCGCCTTCTTCGCCTGATCGCGGTATCCCGCATTCATCGCGGGCTGCCCGCAACAGGTCTGCGCCTCGTGGTACAGCGGATCCACCCCCAGCCGCCGAAGCACCTGGACGGTGGCCTCCCCGATCTCGGGAAGGAAAAGGTCGACAATGCAGGGGATAAACAGAGAAGCTTTTTTCATAGACCCCCCCGGCGAATCATGAATGAAATTCTGCTGAATGGAAAGAATGGCACCCTAAATAGAGTTGCACCCGGTTTGAATCACGGGAACATACATCAACTCTACGCGTCTGCCGCCATCGTTTTTGAATGGAGCATCCGCTCGATCTGACGGTCCTTCTCCTCCCACAGGGTGTTCAGCCACTCATGAAATCTCTCACGATATTCTAAATCATTGAAATAATCGCCCAGCAGTTCGCGGCTGAGAGGGTACGACTTGACACTGACCTTGATTTCACTCACCCGCCCGCAGAGAAATTGCCAGAAGCTCTTCGCCCCTTCGGGATAGGCTATAGTGACGTCCACGATACTGTGAAGCTGTTCTCCCATGGCCTGGAAAACAAACGCCATGCCGCCGGCCTTCGGCCGAAGGAGATTTTTGTACGGTGATCGCTGCAGTTTGTGCTTCGTCGGCTGGAATCTCGTCCCCTCGACAAAGTTCATAACGGAGACCGGGATGGTCTTAAACTTTTCGCACGCCTTTCGGGTCGTTTCAAGATCCTTTCCCCTGAGCTTGGGATGCTTTTTAAGAAAGGCCTGCGAGTAGCGCTTCATAAAGGGGAAATCAAGCGCCCACCACGCGAGCCCGAGGAAAGGCACCCAGATCAGTTCTTTTTTGAGAAAAAACTTCAAGAAGGGAATCTTTCGATAGAGAACCCTCTGCAGGACAAGAATATCGACCCAGGATTGATGGTTTGACAGGACCATATACCATTCGTTGCGCTTAAGATTTTCCAGGCCGGCCACATCCCAGCGAATCCGACTGGTACACCGCTGATTGAAATTATTGATGGCGATCCAGTTATTCGCAATCCCGGTCAACAGGATATTACAGAATTTTCGCCAGCCCCGCAGGGGAATCATCAACTTAAAGAAGGCGATAATGAAGATTATCGTCACCCAGAAGACCGTATTGATGACATACAGAAGGAGTGATATCACCCCTCTCACCAACCCCAAAGAAGAACGAATCATGAACTATCCTCTCGTATAGCGATCACTTTATTGATCGCCCATAACACATTTCGATATCCTTTTCCAGGGGGAAAATAAAATGAAACACTTCCATGTACTACCCCATTCGATACACATGGCCGGGAATACCGTCCCTGAAATATATCCGAAGATACGAACCGGAGCTCACGGGCGAGATTTTTTCACCGGACGACGGACGATACTCTCTGTTAAGCGGGAAAAGGCTGCAGTACCAGGGCCGTGCGGGTGGGAAGGTACAGACTCAGCATATTCCGTTTCCAGCTTTGTGAAGTATCAGGAAGGGTCAGATGAGACTGATCCGGGAGCAACCGGCCGTGGCCACCGTATTCAGGGGCATCGCTGTCAAAAATCATCCTGTATTTCCCGGGAGACACATCAAAGCGGTAATCAACGTGTGATCTCGTGGGGTGCAAATTGAAGACGAATACAAGCCCGGCCCGTTGGAACGCGAGGACCTTGTCCGCTGAATGCTCGTACAGAAGCCTGATTTCAGGGAACTCCAGGATACGAAAACGCCTGGCAAGCGTAATCATGTCACGATCGAAGCGGGCAAGAAACCGATACTTCAGGTCAGGGTCGTCAACGAGATGCCACTGGCGTCTGGCATACTGGTAGGACCATGCGTTGCCTTCGCGCGGGAAATCGACCCATTCGGGATGACCGAATTCATTGCCCATGAAGTTGAGATAACCGTTGCCGGCCGTTGCCAAAGTGATAAAGCGTATCAGTTTGTGCAGGGCGATCCCTCTGTCAACCCTCTCGCTGTCATCTCCATCACTCATATGGTGATACATATCCGAATCGATCAGCCGGAATAGCAGGGTCTTGTCTCCCACAAGAGCCTGGTCGTGGGACTCCGCGTAGCCGATGGTTTTTTCGTCCCTTCTCCGGTTCGTCAGTTCATGCCAGAGATTATTCAGCGGCCAGTCTTCATCCGGAATTTCTTTGACAAGGCGAATCCAATAATCGGGAACCCCCATGGACAGCCGATAGTCAAAACCGAAGCCGCCCTCTTCGTGCCTGACGGCCAGTCCCGGCATACCGCTGATGTCCTCTGCTACGGTAACAGCGTCGGGGCGCACATCATGGATGAGTTTATTGACCAGACCCAGATAGATGAGAGCTTCTTCGTCCACCGTATCGTCAAAATAATAATCATACGAGGTGAAGGCCTTCCCCAAACCATGATGCCGGTAGAGCATACTGGTAACACCGTCGAAGCGAAACCCGTCAAATCGGTATTCGTCGAGCCAGAATCGGCAGTTGGAAAGTAGGAAATGGATAACCGGGATCTTTCCGTAATCGAAGCACCGCGAACCCCATGCCTCGTGATATCCTCTCGGTCCGTCATGAAAATACTGGTAAAGCGTACCGTCGAAGCGGCTCAGCCCCTCCACCTCGTTATTCACGGCATGGGAATGGATCAGGTCCATGATAACCCGGAGGCCGGCGGAGTGGGCGGTATCGATCAGTTCCTTGAGCTCTTCGGGGGTCCCGAACCGGGAAGACGCGGCAAAAAAGCTTGAAACGTGGTAGCCGAAGGACGCGTAATAGGGATGTTCCGGTATGGCCATCAGTTGAATGGTGTCATATCCGCTTGCGATGATCCTGGGAAGAACCTTCCGGGTGAACTCCCGATAGGAGCCAACCTTTCCTTCTTCTTGGGCCATGCCGACATGTGCTTCATAGATAAACGGGGGTCCCGGGGGTGACCTGAAATCATCACACTGCCATTCATACGGTGAGGACGGACGCCAGACCTGGGCATTGAAAATCAGAGTTCGGGGATCCTGCACCACGCGTCTGGCATATGCCGGGATCCGGTCTCCTTCACCGCCTTTCCAGTAAACCCGGAGTCGATACAGGTCCCCATGCCCCAGTACGTTTCGGGGAATATGGATTTCCCACACCCCCTGATCATTGATACGGTCAAAGGAAAATGCGGGATTCTCCTTCCATCCTGTCATGTCTCCGATCAGAAAGACCGCAGTGGCATTGGGAGCCCATTCCCGAAAAATCCAATGATCCCCGGATAGATTGAGGCCAAAATACTCATGGCCCGCGGCAAAGTCCGCAAGATTCATTTTCCCTCGGGTGAGTTTCTCCTCCATCTCACGGAATCGCGCAAACCGTCTTTTCAGTATCTTCTCATAGGGTCGCAGGAAGGGATCGCTTTTCAGAAGGGCGTCGAGGGGTTCGGCGTCACGATCAGTCTGATTTTGCGCATTCCGGGAAGATGACATCAGGAAGACCCTTCCGAGTTAACGAGGGGGCGTTGCAGCATCTTTTCGTACAGATCAATATAGTGCCTTGCCGTAACGGCATGATTGAACGTGGTGGCACTCTCGGTCATGATCCGTTTCAGTTGGCGCTCCTTGACCTCCTGGGGGAGATTATAAAAATTCATAGCCTCCCCGATAGCCCAAAACAGGCCGTTGGAATCATATACATTGAAAAGAAATCCGTTACCCCTGTCCTGATCAACATCCATGTGTACAACCGTGTCGTGGATACCGCCTGTATCATGCGCGACAGGGAGTGACCCGTATATGGGACCTGTCATCTGAGGGAGACCGCAGGGTTCGAAAAGCGAAGGCATCAATACAAAATCGGAGGCCCCATAGGCCAGATGTGACAGTTGCTCATCAAAGTTGCATATGGCCACCCGGTCATACATATTATGCAATTGAACTATTTGTTTAAAATAAGATTTGAAGCCACCATTCGCCACAAAGACGATCTGCAGGTTTTGATCCCAGTAACGGGATACCACCGCGTAGAGGATTTCCGCGAGCAGCTGGCACCCCTTCTGAAGCGAGTCAAGACGTGACGGCCAGAACAGGAGGGGCGCCTTGTCGTCCTGGATAAGCCCCAGCCTTTCCTGAAGGGATTGCTTGTTCTTCTTCTTTCCTTCCCTGTGGCTTTCGGGCCCGTACAGACAGAACAGATCCGTGTCTTGCGCGGGGTTGAACGAAGGGTCAGGCGAATTCAGAATCCCCACAGCAACCCCGGCGTTCCATTTGTTAGTCAATTCCCGCCTCAGAGGTTCCTCCACGAAGGCATGTTGTCCACGGATCAGCTCCAGCAAAAAGGTATCACTCACCGTATTGACAAAATGAGCGGCGAAGACCCCGCTTGTGAGAAAATCCACGGGAACGGAGTCGCGGGTCTCCTCATAGTTGGATGGAGTGCGCTCGAAGAAGAGGTTTGTCCAGAATGAAGCGGCATCGATGCCTCTATCCTCCACATATGAGAGAAGGGCCATCACGGTATGAATGTTATGGATAGTAAAAAGACAGGGGATATTTCTTGTCCGTGCCAGAGCGGGAATCAGCCCGGTCATCCAGTCATTGCAATGGATCAGATCCGGCTGTACGCGGGGAATGATATGATTGATGACCTCCCGTTGAAACGCGAGGGAAACCTTGATATTTTTGTCACTGTAATTGGAATAGACTTGGTGCTTGTAATAGAAAGCCCTGTCTTCAGCGAGATGGATCCTGTCCTCAGGCATTTTTTCCATGATGGACGTCATCTCGTTCCTCAAAACCGGGTCAATATTATCATTGAAGATAGCACGGTAATCGGGAAGGGCCACATGAACATCGGCCCCTTCGTCAAAAAGGGCTCTCACAAGGGCGGCGGAGACGTCGGCCAGACCCCCTGCCTTGGCGGCAAGATTATTGGCAAGATTTCCCATGCCATTCGGGAGGTATGTCACTTCAGGAGTCACTATAAGGATACGCGGGTTTTTTTGAGAAGATTCCATTTTCCCCTCCTTATGGCGGAACCATCAAGTCAACAACCAATGCGGAATGCACCCTCTGTCTCTTTTACACAAGTGAACTGGATACCCCCAAGGGAATCTGCGAGACCAGGATTCACCTGCCTCAATCTTTATGCATTGAGTTCTGCTGCACCCTATGCCCATGTCATAAGCCCGGGAACAAGCCTGATCAGGTCATCTCTCTTTGGTCGTACGCGTGCAGTTAAGCCATATCGCCTGGAATCAACACAGGATATGTTACAGCCATACAGGTAAGATCCGTCTCCTGTCTCTTTCAAAACGGTCATTTCCTCCGTATGGCTCTCGATTAGAACCTCCGGGGATTTCATGGGTCCGTAATACAGTTGCACTTCAACTTCATCCGGGTGCAGTTCTCCCAGGGTAACTTCTGCTGTCACGCCAAAGGTTTGTCCCACATAACAAGAGTCGTCTCCCTCCCTGACAGGTGTTTGTATCCGAATGCCGCCCCACAGATTCTGGAGACGCTCACGCTGATTCACAAGGGCTTTGGCTTCCGAAGCATTGTTTTCGAGAAGGGATCTGAACCGCTGTGCGGCGGGGAGGTAAAATCGTTTTTCGTACTCCCCGACCATCCTCTGGGTGGAGAAGCCCTGCATGGCCATCTTCATGGATTCTTTCATCATCTTGATCCACTTGGTGGGGATACCCTTGCCATTCTTTTGATAAAATCTCGGAATTACTTCATTCTCCAGCACATTGTACAGGGCCTGGCTGTCCACGGCATCCTGGTACAGGGGATCGTCGTACTCCTCCCCGTTACCTATGCGCCATCCCGTCTCTTCAGAGTATCCTTCGCACCACCATCCGTCAAGGATGCTTACATTAAGCACGCCGTTAATGGCTGCCTTCATACCGGAGGTTCCGGACGCTTCAAGGGGGCGCCGGGGAGTATTGAGCCAGATGTCCGCCCCCTGCACCAGGTATCGCGCCATGCTTATATCGTAGTCTTCAAGGAATATGATGCGCTGCCGAATACTCGGCCTGTACGCAAACTGGATCAGGCGTTTTATCACTTCCTTCCCCTCATTATCCTGGGGATGGGCCTTCCCCGCAAAAATGATCTGCACCGGATACTCCTCGGACGTAATCATGGCCTCCAGACGCTCCGGATCCTGAAGGAGAAGGTTTGCCCGCTTATAGGTGGCGAAGCGCCGCGCGAAAACGATGGTCAGGATGTCGTTATCCAGCACGGATTCGAGGTCCCGCATCGTCGCTTGAGGGGCGTTGCGGCGCCGGTACTGCTCCACCATACGGTCCCGGCAGTAGCGGATCAGACGATTTCTGCTCATTTCACGGGCACGCAGCAGTTCTTCGTCATAGATCTCGTCGACTTTATTAACAATGTCGGGGTGCGAAAGTTGCGCGTGCCAGTCGGAACCCAGTGCTTTCTCGAAGAGCAGAATGTTTTCAGAAGATAGCCACGAAAGAAGATGGACCCCGTTCGTCACATGGGTGATGGGGACCTCCTCTTCAGGTCTCTGGGGCCAGAGGTGCGACCACATGCGGCGCGCCACCTTGCCGTGCAACTCACTGACCCCATTACAGTACTGCGACATGCGAAGTCCCAGCGCGAACATCGAGAAGGGCTCATGGGTGTCCCCCCCCGGCACGGTGCCCCATCTCAAGATCTCGTCCACACCGATGCCCAGCTTTTCTTCGAAGGGCGCCATGCATGGCCTGACAAGATCGTTGGAAAACTTGTCGTAACCGGCCCGCACGGGGGTATGGGTGGTAAAGACGGAAGACCGCGGCACGATCTCCAGGGCGGTCTTTAAATCGACACCATACCGTGCAATGATCTGTGCAAGCCGCTCTATGCTTAAAAACGCACAATGCCCCTCATTCATATGGCACACGGCCGGGAAAATATTGAGGGCTTCAAGGGCTCTGATCCCGCCTATCCCCAGAAGAACCTCCTGGCTCAAGCGGGTCGAGTGATCACCTCCATACAATCGAGCGGTAATATCCCGGATATTGGGGGGATTTTCAGGCAGATTCGTGTCAAGGAGATACAAAGGGACACGTCCCACCTGTACCGCCCAGACCCTCGCCCTGATGTCCCCGACCGGTCCGGTAACGGTAACAAACACCTCATTGCCCGCGTCATCGCGGGCCCCTTCCACGGGAAGGTCGGAGATATTGGTTTCGCGGTACTCTTCCTGCTGACACCCATCCTGCGTGAGAAACTGGTGAAAGTATCCCTCGCGATAGAAAAGCCCGACCCCTACCAAAGGCAAGGACATATCGGAAGAGGCCTTCAGATAGTCGCCCGCGAGGATACCCAAGCCTCCCGCAAAAAAAGGAAGACTTTCATGGATCCCGAACTCCATGGAAAAATAGGCGATTGTCTTGTTATCCGGTTGAGAGAAATCTCTGCTATCCAAATCGAGTTTTTCAAAGCTCTCCCGCACCCTCCTCAGGTGATCGAGAAACCCCTCGTCTCCGGCCAGTTCTTCGTACCGTTCCTGTGAAACATGTGCCAGAAAGACAACAGGGTTTCGTCCGGTTTCTTTCCACAGATCGGGGTCGATGCGGCGGAAGAGCTCCAGGGCGTCTTTCTGCCAGCACCACCAAAGGTTATGAGACAATACATCAAGAAAAGAATGCGCCTCGGGGATATTCGGAAGAACTTGAAACGTTTGGAGATTCATCATATTTTTAATTTCCTTACCGGTAAGATACCAACGATTTGTACATAGCTACCAATGACTGTCTCGGCGATTCCTGCTGAAAAAATGCGATATTTCCAGATTATTACACAACGACAACCGAATTTTCACAATTGCCATAATGGGACGGCACATATTTATCCGCACTCCAATCATTTTCCCATATCGTTTCGTCTATGAGATAACGAAACTGATATTCTGCTCCCTTTTCAAGATCAATGGTTACCGTAAACGATCCATTTTTCAAACGTTTCATAGGCGTTGCGTAAACATCCCAGTTGTTGAACTCTCCGACAACATGGGCTGTTCCGGCTTCTCCAGCTGCCTCTTTGGGAAGATTGAAAGTGACCTTGCATATAGCTCTGTCTTTTAAAAACCTTTTTTTGAGACTCATAGCAAACTCCTCTCTGTTGGTGTTGAGGTTTTTGAATTTTAGCTGAGGGCCCTTGAATAGTCAATTCCAATCTCCTCCGTTGTCAATTCCAGATACACGCGAAGCAGTTCGCTTACCCCCCAGGCCTGCGCGTCGCACCCTCGCTGCCTGTGGGGAAAATCCCCGTCCAGGATCTCCGGCACATGCCCCGCGCACCCGTGGTCGATCAGAGCGGTACTGCTCGCAAGCCATGCAAGGGCGGTCTCTCTCCCGTTGCTTCCGTAAACTCGTGCCCAGGCCTCGCAAAAGGTCGGGAACAGCCAGGTCCAGGCGGTGCCATTGTGATAGGCGGGCTTCCGCCGTGTGTCTTCATCCCCTTCATATCTCCCCCAGTATGGGGTATGGGGGTCGTTCATCACCCGTTCCTGATGAATAATGGGGAGGGGGCGGCGAACAGGTCGATCAGCCAGGCTGCGGATGGCGCCCGGAACGAGAAGTTCCGCGCACGCCGTTACGATCTTACGTGCAATGATTGTGTCAGTGACAACACCCAGTGTCACGGCGAAAAGCTGATTCGGCCGGAGGGCGTCGTCCTGTTCCGCCCCGCTTGCGGGCACTCCGGGGGTACCGTGGAGACAGTCCGACAGGTATCCCTCTTCATCAAGCATGAAAAAGTCGCAGAGAGATGATTGCGCCTGCGATGCCATCTTTTCCCAGCTGTTTCCACTTCCGTCAGGGTCGATGCGGGCCAGAAATGAGAGCGCGGCATACCAGAGTGCCTGGATTTCGACGGGGTATCCTTCGCGCGGCGACCCCGCGGGGTGATTGGTGTCCATCCAGGTGAAATGGGAAGGACTGAAAATCAAACCCGATTCCGTATCCATACGGATGCCGTTGTATGTGCCTTTTGTAAATGAGTTTCCTATGGAAAGCAACACCTCGCGTATTGTCCGGTCGCCACACCCGGAGTCGAGAAAGGTCTCATTTTCCTCGGCACGGATGACATCGGAACATGCCAGCAAAAACCACAGCGGCGCATCGGAGCTATCCCGGTTTGTCGTATCCTGACCGCGAATCATATTGGGAATCGTGCCTTCCCGTTCAAATTGACCGAACTGTTTCAAGATAGCCCGGGCGTCTTCAGTTCTTCCCGCTTTCACCAAACCTCGAGAGAATATAAGCGTGTCGCGCCCCCAATCGAGGAACCACGGATACCCTGCGATCACCGTCTTCTCGTCTTCCCGTTTTACCACATAATGATCCAGGGCTCCCTTCAAGGCTTCATCCAGTTTCCACGAGGTCTTTTCCTTACGGGAGGATGGCCGCCCCGCCAAAGAGATCGGGGAGGTGTCTTTCGTTTCCACCGTCTCACCGATGTGGGCTGTCAGCTCAACGCTTTCCCCCCCCCTCAGGCATGCGATAAAATAACCGGGACTGAACAGGTCCGAATCAGGATCAAGACCACGCTCCGCTTCCATCGGGTGATGTACCATGTAATGCCACTCCGGTTCCCACACAAAGCTCCCCTCAGAGATTCGGACATGGAGCTTTCGTTCCGCGTCAGGAGCAAAGATAAAACCCCGGGAGTGTTTCTCCACGGAATCCGGCCATTGATGTTCCGGCCCCGTGTATGCCTTGGTGGTTTCATGAAAGTTGCGGTCTTCAATGTCGGGGCGTAGAATGAGCTGGACGCTCTCACAATCTGCCAGTCTCCTTCCATCTCCCTCTGATACCCCGCGGTTAAATACCATGTGTACGGTATTTTCTCCTGGCGCCATCTGGATTCCTATGTCGAAAAGCACATGTTCTCCCTGACCGGTGGGAATACGGTATCGCCAGAGACCACTCGAATTGTAGCCAAAACAGAATGAATCGAAACAATCATTGGAGATTTTCTGTGAATAGCCCTGGAATACAAGCCAGGCACGGCACCTGGTGAACATGACCCGACGATCTTCGGGATGCACAGGGCTGAGGTTCGCGGAAAGGAGGGCGTCATACTTGCTGCGCAGGTCGCCCCATGAAACAGCAGCCCGAAGCGTGCTTCCGCGGCCATTGGTTCCCAAAAAGAGAAGCGGTCCCTTCACAAGATCCGATCTTCGGAAGATTCTTTTTACCTCGGCGTCTTGCGCCCGGGAGAGGAAAAGGAGAGGCGCTTCGATATGTTCGCACTGTCCGCGATTGTAGACAGACAACTGCAGCGTATGAGAACGGTGCTCTTGTGGGACGGACAACGGAGAAAAAAGGGCAAAGAAAGATCCGTCTGAACGGGGAAGGCTCTCTTCCTGAACGGCAATCCCTTCCTTGTCCACGATTCGCGCCCGGAAGGGTGTTTGGGAGCGGACAAGGAGAAAATGCCCCGGAGGAACCATTACGTGACGCCTTGTGTCGTTCGGCCATTGCCACCTGATCACCCGGGGCTCCTGACTGACGGAATTGAGACTCCGGCAATACTCAACAGGATCTTCAGCGAGGCGGATTGCGGCCTGATCCGGATCAAAATCCTGAAGACCCCGGACTCCTCCATAAAAACAGAATACATCGAGGGCCTTGGCGCGGAGACGCTGTTTTTCTATCCGCTCCGGGGCCGCAAAGCCCGAAGACGGGGTATTACGTATGAGGCCGATATCGTCTGTATCCGCGGTAAGGCAGAGAACCTGACCGGGTCCAAGAAGGCAGGTACACTGTCCTGCAGCCTCGGCGACAGTCACCTCCTCTTCGGATACAAGGTCCACAAGCATGGTGCTCACAATGCCCGACTCGTGAGGGTCCCAGGAAGCCGTGGTCTCGTTCTCATCATCAAGGTTCGCCACAACAAGGAGCCTCTTGCCGGAGGGAAGATGGTGACGCATGAGGACGATATGGTTCCCTCCCCCCTGTTGAATCAGTTTCAAGTCGGTTTTGTCGTGAAATGCCGGGTGGAGCTTCAGCATTGTGTTGAGACGGCGGATATGCTCCACCTGGTTGGATGCTGCTCCCCAGTTAAGCGTGGGGGACTCGTGAACGTTGATCTTTTCCGTCGCGTACCATTCAACCCCGTTGGCAAAACCAAAACCTCCATTCTGAGAACAGAGGGCGCACAGGGTGGTACGCATCCTGGCATAAACCTCGGAGTGGGCCGCGAGGCGGGGATTATCATGAGTTTCAGCGAAATGTATCATGATTCCGTCGCCCCTGGAAATCTCTATGGCCTCGGGCAGGTAGTTTTCGATCTGGTTCCGGTCATAATTTTGGAACAGTTCCGAATAAGCCCAGTCAAAGTTGGCGGTATTCAGCAAGTCACGTGTTACGGAGATTTTTCCGCCAAGTCCTTCAAGGAGAAAGATCGTGTCGGGATATTGTTCGCGGACTCCGGCAATGATATATCTCCAGGCAGGTACGGGGATCATGTACCCCGCATCGCACCGGAACCCGTCCACGCCCCGCCGGCACCATGTGAGAAAAACATTCGCCATGTATTTCCACAAGTCTTTATGGGCGTAATCGAGTGCCGTCAAGTCCTCCCACAACACGCCCCACGCGCCGGGGACCTTTATCCGGCCATCGCTGTCCCGGGAGAGCCATTCAGGATGCGTCCCGTGGAGACTGGCAGCCCATCCGGTATGATTGATGGCAATGTCTATGATAATTTTCGCGTTTCGTTCATGAACCGCGTCGACCAGCTCTATGAATTGTTCCAGCGGAGTCGCCCGGGGATCAAATTCCGCCAGCGCGGGATCGACCGCGGTGAAACTGAGCGACGCGTACGGGCTCCCGAATCGTCCCACACGAGGGTACGTGGTCGGTGTAGGATGAATGGGAAGCAACTGAAGTATACGGCACCCCAGATCCCCCACAATAAAGTCAAGCTCATGGATCAGGTCGCGAAAGGTCCCGGATGGGGGGATCACCGCATAACCAGCCGCGGAAAGCGAGGAGACGCACACCTCTTCCGACGGATCAGGGACACCGTCACCTCTCTTATTCGGACCGAACTGCCGCACGAATGCATTATAGATGATGTTCGAAGAGCAGGTGTCCGCCGGCTCGACATTGACGACCGTGTCGGTCCCAGGCGGCCAAAGGGGCCTCGATTCCCCATCTCTTATAAAAAGACATTTGGCCTGGAAATGCCCGACTTCGCAAAGAGGAATGGTGATCTGAAAGCGCCTCTCGTCTATCCGTTTCATCGGTATATCGAACCAGTCCCACCCCAGCCGAGGGTCATCGTGGCTGACTTCCCGGATTATCTCGCTGCGTGCGATATTCGCGTGTCCGATGTTGGTACGGAGCCACGCACTTCCCTCTTCGGGATAGGAAAGGGTCAGGGCGAACGTCAGCGTATCGCCCCGAAACATGAGGATACGGGTTCCGGGTGCGGGGTCCTGCAGAACCTGATTTGAGGCATTCATTGTCTGTTACCTTGCATGCACGCCACCGTATTCAGAAAGGGAAAACCACCAATATCTTTTAAGTATCACATACCGCATTGTGTTGCCAGTATCGTTCGACATGAGCCGGCACATGGTTCTGAAGAATGGTTGATTGTGAGGCGAAGCGTGAGGTCTGGTCCGTCGGACTCAGATTTACGTGAACGCTGACTCTATTTTTCAGACAAACAAAGCGGCGGGCGAAAGGATGCGCACATTGCGCATCCTTTCTCGACCATAGAACAGTTTTCCGGCATACGATCTGTTTATGCCCCCTTTTCGGTGGCCTTCGCCCTCTCCTCCCGGGACATCGCCGCCAGTTTCTCGACCTTCTTGAGATCCAGGCCGAGCCCTTCGGCCACGCGGCGGCCGTAGTCAGGATCGGCCTTGTAGAACAGCGCCGTCTGGCGCAGCTGGATACGCTTCTGAGCCCCGCCCAGGTGGCCGACGATGTTCCCGACAAGGTGACCCCTGTCTTCCTCGGTCATGACGTCACGATAGAGGTTGCCGGGCTGTACGAAATCATCGTTTGGATGCGTGTATTCGTGGCGAGCCGCCTGGCCGGATACCTCAACGGACGGCTCCTCCGAACCCGGTTCCGGCGCGGGGCCTCCGAAGCTGTTGGGCCAGTAGTTTGGACCACCGCCGCCATTGCCGTCAGAACGCATGGCGGCATCCCGCTGGTAACTGTTCTCTGAAGCCGCCTTCGGCGCGTTGACCGGCAGGAGGTGGTAGTTCGGACCGAGGCGGTGGAGGTGGGTATCGTGGTAGGAGAAGAGACGCCCCTGCAGCATCTTATCGGGGGAAGCGGCAATGCCGGGCACCAGATTGCTGGGGTTGAAGGCGGCCTGTTCAACCTCGGCGAAGTAGTTTTCAGGATTGCGGTTGAGGACGAGGCAGCCCACCTTGATCGGCGGGACGTCGCCGTGGGGCCAGACCTTTGTGATATCAAAGATATCGAACCGATACTGCTGTGCCTGTTCGGGGGTCATGATCTGCATTTCAAGCGTCCAGCTTGGATAGTCGCCCCGTTCGATGGCCTGATACAGGTCCCGCATGGCGTGATCCGGGTCTTCCCCCGATAGGCGCGTCGAGTCTCCCTGTGTCAGGTTCTTGATCTTCTGATCGGTCTTGAAGTGATACTGGACCCAGAAGTATTCCCCCCGGTCGTTGTACCACTTGTAGGTGTGGCTGCTGTACCCGTTCATATGGCGGAACGTGGCGGGGGTACCCCGGTCGGAGAAGAGGATGGTGACCTGGTGGATCGATTCGGGGGTGAGCGACAGGAAGTCCCAGAACATGTCCGGGTCCTTGCAGTTTGTTGCCGGATTGCGCTTCTGGGTGTGGATGAAATCGGCGAACTTGAGGGGATCGCGGATGAAGAAGACGGGGGTGTTGTTCCCGACCAGATCGTAGTTCCCCTCCTCGGTGTAGAACTTCAGCGCGAACCCGCGCGGATCCCGCGCGGCGTCGGCCGAGCCTCTCTCGCCCCCCACCGTGGAAAGCCGGGCAAAGACCTCGGTCCGCTTCCCCACCTCGGAGAGGAATTTGGCCTTTGTGTATTTGCTTACATCGGCGGTGACCTCAAAGTACCCCCCTGCCCCGGCCCCCTTGGCGTGGACAACACGCTCGGGGATCCGCTCACGGTCAAAGTGAGAAAGCTTTTCGAGAAGGTGGACGTCCTGCATCAGCGCCGGCCCTCGATTGCCGGCGGTCAGGGTGTTCTGATCGTCACCGACCGGAATTCCAAACGCCCTGGTTAATTTTTTTGAAGTGCCCATATTCGTTCCTCCTTTCCTGACTGGTTAAAGATTGATAGTTCAGTCACATACCGTCGCGGTGGCACAGGAGCGGTTCGTATGAGTTGGAGATGGAAAAGAGAGAAGGAGGATCAGATCGTCACATGCCCGTTATTCAAGGTGGTTTTTCAAGAATGCGCTGATCGTTTCCGCTTTTTTCTAAGACTTCATGCATCCAGTGACTGGTTGTATTATAATGTACTTCTGAATATCTTTCCAACTTTTTTCAGTTTCTTCAGCGACCCTCCCCGAACTCATCCGCTTCTTTCTTCATCATATCCTTTAAAAGGACCTCCGGATGATGATACCGCTGATATTTCGGAGTCTTTGTACCGTATTGAATCGCTTCCTGCGGGCACCACTGGATGCAGGCGAAGCACTGCTCGCAGCGGTGATTCCAGAGAGGTTTCCCCTCGCGCAGGGTGATATTCGAGGCGGGACACACCCTGAGGCAGATCCCGCAGGCATTGCACCTGTCATCGGCCCAGAACTTTTTATCCATTCCGGGCACACGAGAGAAACTCAGGTTATAGAAAGCGGTAAATATAATCCTCTGCCAAAGCGGTCCTCTTTCAACCGGGAGGATGGTCCTTTCCTGTATCCCGACAGCGACGCGGGAGATCTTTTCCTGCGCGAGTGTGAAGAGCTCGCGCTGTTTCTCCTGCGGCCCGGGACCTCCCCACGGTATATAATTCGACGGCATCCGTATTTCAAATCCCGCCGAAAGGAGCAGACCGCTTTCGGCCATAACCTTTTTCAGCTGGACCAGCGTATTTGAGACCTGGCCGGCATGTACGGCACACGCGAAGATATACGCCGGCCGCGATCCCTGCAGTTTCTTGATAAACCGAATAACAGGGGGAGGGACACCCCAGATGTGCACCGGAAAAACCACGCCTATGGTTTTCGAGTTGATCGCCTCCTTCTCATCATACCCTGAAATCGGAAGCAGCCGGGCGCCCCCCAGTTCACGAGCAATGGTGCGCGCCACCCACAGTGAATTTCCTGTCCCGGTATAATAAAAGATCGTTGCGTCCATTTCACCCCCCTCTCGTTTCAAAAAGAATGCCTATGCACGAAGGACCGCGGGCACCGTGCGGCCGGAGCATCTATCCTCCAAAACGCTGAAGGAGTTTATATATCGCGTCTGTCCCGAAACTGAGCGCCTCGACCGGCACGCGTTCGTCCGCCGCGTGGATCGTCTGTACGAAGCTGAAGTCTTCCGGCAGCCGCATCGGCAGAAATCCATAGGTCTGTATTCCCAGCCGGGAAAAATGGCGTCCATCCGTGGTAGCCGACAACAAGAGCGGGACAGGGACGCCCTCCGGATCGGCCTCCCTCAGAATACCGGCGAGTGTATCGAACAATCCCATGTCCGGCTCGGACGGTCCCGGATCATGTCTTAGAACATCAAGCTCCACGTCACTACCGACGATCCGGCGGATCTCCGCAATCAAATCATCAGGGCAAAAGCCGGGAAGCAGCCGTCCATCCAGATCCACAGACACCTCACCGGGTATCACATTGATCGAGCTGCTCCCGTGCAGCATGGTCGGGCTTACCGTATTGTGCAGCATCGGATCAAAGATGCGGCCGCGTTCACCGAGGAGATTGAGGAGGGCGTCGGTCAGTGCGGGATTTTTCAACTGACCGAGGATCAGACCGGTCGGCCCGCCGAGGGCCCGGGCCATCGTCTCGATCATAACCCGGGCGGTCGGCGTCACACGGACCGGCAGGCGGTGCGTATCCAGGCGTCGAAGCACCTGTGACAGCCGCGCCATGGCACCGCCACGCACAGGCATTGACCCATGCCTGCCCGGACCGCGAACGGTAGCCCTCACCGAACAGCGCTGCTTTTCGGCAACCATGATCGGATAGAATCGCCGTCCGCCGACAGAAAACGTGAATCCGCCACACTCGCCGATCGCATACCGGACACCCTCAAACAGGTCCGCATGATTCTCCACGAGAAATCGGGCGCCGAAGTCGCCCGAAGTCTCTTCATCACTCACAACGGCAAGGATAACATCCCCGGGCAATGCCAAATCCTCCGCTTGCGCGCGCAGGAAAGCGGACAGCATCATTGCCACGCCCCCTTTCATATCCAGCGCGCCGCGACCCCATACGAAGCCGTCCGCAATGATGCCCTCAAAAGGGGGGTGCTGCCACTTCTGCTTCTCGGTTGTCACGACATCCACGTGCCCATAGAGCAGGAGGGGGGGAGCGCTCCCCTGACCATGCAGGCGAGTTATCAGGTTCGGACGCTCCGGGCTGCGAGAGAAAATGGCAGTCTCAACCCCCGCGTCGTCCAGCAGCCCCTTGACAAAAGAGATACACGGCGCCTCTCCTCCGGGCGGATTGGTGGTGTCGAATCGGATCAGGCGCTGCAGCAACTCTACCGGACGCTGATACACAGCCAAACCATCCTTCAATGGCTCCATATCGATTTCCCTTCCTCAATCAGTTTGGCGCTCCCCCTTCCGAGCAAGGAGAAGGAGCGGGGTGGAACGGATCGGCATGTTTAAAACTCTCTCCGCTACGCTTCCCGGAGGACCTTGACCTTTTCGCGGTAGGTCAGCATATGAGGAGCTCCCACATGACCCCGGAGGGCCTCCAGGCTCTCCCACCTCTCAACGACCGTGACCACCTGTTCATCCAAACTCTGTACCGGCAGTTCGGCATCGATATCCACAGCCGGGAAATATTCGACACACCCCTTTTCTTTCCTCACGTGGGGGACATTGGCCTTAACCCAAGTTTAACCCCATTCTGAGCACAACTACAGTAATATCGGGGGGTTGAAGC
>CAZNBR010000013.1:0-23982 GCA_964571315.1 uncultured Syntrophaceae bacterium | reverse complement strand
CCACCCGATATTACTGTAGTTGTGCTCAGAATGGGGTTAAACTTGGGCTAAGATTTCTCCCTGCTGTCGAAATGACATAATAATGGTCGAAATGGCATTTCTTGATTGACACGGTACTAGGAAATTTCCGCCGATGCCGCTTTCCCCTCCTTGACGGGGAGACCGGCAATCTCGTAAGAGATGGCATCGAATTTACACGATTCCTGCATGCACTTCAGGCAGCGGATGCAATCGGGCTGGTTGGCCCCCTCGTAAAACCTCACACCCATGGGGCACCCATTGTAGCACTCCTTGCACAGGACACATTTGTCTGGATGATGAACCATCCTGAAGACACTGACCTTGTTGAAAAAAGAATAGATCGCGCCCAAGGGGCAGACGGTCCTGCAGAAAGGCCGGCGTATGAAGATCATCAGTACCAGAAACAGGGCCAAAATGACAATCTTATTGACATAGAGCCACCCCGCAAGCTCGCGCAGCTGCGGCTGGAGAATGAGCAGGGGAATCCCCGCCTCAAGCGTGCCTGCCGGGCATACATACTTACAGAACCAGGTCATCCCGTAGCCGAGTCCGTCAACGACGATGAGGGGAAGGATAATCACGAACAGGGCCAGAAACCCGTACTTGATATAGATCATCCAGTGGGGAATCTCGATCTTGCGCGAAGGGATCTTGTGGATCAGTTCCTGCAGGAAACCGAAGGGACACAACCAGGCACAGGGCATGCGGCCAACCAGGCTCCCGGTAATTCCCAGCATCCCCAGTACATACAGTCCGATATTAAAATTACCCGCTTTGAAGCTCGGCCTGACATTCGCAAAGATCGTCTGGAGGGAACCGATGGGGCACGCCCCCGTCGCCGCCGGACAGGAATAACAATTCAGTCCGGGAGCGCAAACCGACTTGAGTTTTCCCTGATAGATGTTTCGGGTAAAGGGGAACAGCACATAGGCGTTGCTGAGAAGCGTTGCGGCAGATTGTATCCATCGTCGCAAGGACCACATCATCCGATACCTACGCAGGCCAGGCAGATGTTGACGGCCTTTTCCCAGACGGCCGCCACTTCCCCTGCGTTAATGCCAATGACGAGAAAGATAAGAAAGAGGATAAGCAGGAAAAACCCGCTTTTTCTTGTATTCCACATCAGGGGACTCCTTTCCTGGTATGAGGAATGAAAGCTTTAAATTTTCTTCTATTTTTCGCATTCACCGAGAAGAGACGTGATTTTATTCTCGATGAACACTTCGTCATGCCCCCCGAGAATCTTCTCCACGATCTCTCCATTCTTTACAATATAGGTGAGGGGTATGGCCGAAATCCGGTATTCCGCAGTGACTTTTTCACCACCCCAGTATATGGGGAACTCCAGCCCCATCTGATCCACAAGTGGCTGCATCGCCGAAGGCCCTCCGATGTCAAGGCTGATGCCGACTATCCGAAGGCCCCTGTCTTTGTACCTCTCGTGCATTTTCTGGAGAATCGGTAACTCTGCCCGGCAGGGGGCACACCATGAAGCCATGGCAACGAGCATGACGGGGCAATCCGGGGTTTTTATGAGTGCTTCAATCCCGGCGATGTCGATGGGAAGGACAATATTCTTTTTATCTGGACCTGTGGCTTTTGGACCTGTGGCTTCCTCCTGAGAACAGCCAACGAGCATGGCCATACACATCAGAGCAACCACGACACCCACTGTTATTCTTTTATACATTTTTTCTCCCTACTTTCCAGACACTGCCGCGCCATTCTTTTTGTAAGGTATCAGTACCTTCCGCTTCAATTTTCACAGGTAACAAGAACGATGCAAGTTTACCATCATGATTAGATAAATCAAGGATTTTCCCCAAGACAGTCCAACATCTTCATAATGTGGCCGCCAGGGAAGGGGAGATGCGACCCTTCTTCGACGCCTTTTATGTAAACAGAGAGAGTCGGTACCTGCCGTCCATCTGTTACCAGTACACTTCCCCGTCTTTTCTGTTTCGATTTTTCGGATTTTGAGCCGAGTCGCCCATTTTCGCCTTTTTCTTGCGGCATTCGGGGCACCGTCTGGGGCTGCTGAAGTTCCGATCCCTGTAATAGTGCTGTTCGGCAACAGTGAAAACAAATTCATGACCGCATTGGATACATCCGATTCTAATGTCTTCCACGATTCATTCCTTATCAGTGTTTCGGGGTGTTTTCTCCCTTTCTTTTATTTTAATGCATCAATATCCTTCATGAAGATTATCTTGCTATCTCCCTTCCGGTAGAAATCATCCAGGACGCACACAGGGGAATACCTCTGTTTCTCATAGAACCCCCGTGCGGCCCCATACGGAGGAGTGCTTGCGGTATCGACGTATATCTTCCCGCCCCCTTGCCGGGCAACCTGTTTCTCCATAAATCCGACAAGCTCCGCCGCGGCACCTTTCCCCCTGGCCTGTCTGTCAACCGCTATCCAGTAGAGGTCGTAGCGGGAATCCGTCATCGGTATAGGACCGAAACAGATATAGCCCATGAATCGATTTTCGCCGTCATAGAAGGAGAATGTCTGATAATCTCCGCCATCGTTCTTTGCCAGTACCTGATCGACTATCTCCATCGCAACGGCAATCTCCTTTTGGTTAAAGACACCGGTCTGCCTCAGGAGGCTGAATATTTTTTTTCTGTCATGATAGGTTATGGGTTTGATCATATCAGCACGAACGGAGCGACATGAATTCTATGAAACGCCGCACCATCTCCGTATAATGGATCCCCGCGCGCTCAAGGGAGGCGACAAATCCCGCATCCGGACTGATGCATGGATTCGCGTTGATTTCGAGGACATATGGGTTATTATGGCGATCTGTCCTGATATCGACCCTTGCGTAATCCCTGAGCATAAAGGTATGAAAACATTCGCGGGCGATCTTTTCAAGCGATTGGTGAAGAGGGGAGGGGATGTCCACGGGAAACACCCTGACGGTGTTGTGGTACTCAGGGGACGATGTATCCCACTTTGCCCGGTATCCCACGATACGATGGATATCGCCGGGAAAGGCCGAAAAATCTATCTCCGCGACCGGCATCACGTCGGCCGCGGGATACCCGAAAAGGGAAACATTGAATTCTCTCCCATCGATGTATTCCTCAACAAGCAGATGACCGAACCGTTTATAGAGGGGCTCCAGCGCCTCCTTCAACGTGACCTCGCTCCCGAATACCGATTCCTGGTCAATCCCGATACTGGCATCCTCGAATCTCGGCTTTACGATAACCGGGAAGGCGAGACACCCGGCGTTGAAATGAGGAGATCCATCGTATATCAGATACTCGGGAGTCCTTATACCGCATGCCTTCAGTATCCGTTTCGTCATAGCCTTGTCCATCGTATAGGTGATAGCCGAAGAGGGAGAACCGGTAAAGGGGGCACTGAGAAGCTCGAGGACGGCTGCCGCATGACCGGAAAAGAGCGGATCTTCGTCAACGGTCTCGCAGAGGTTGAAGACCATATCGACAGGGTCTTCCCTGAGCGTTGCAAGAAACGCATCTATATCCCTGGAAAAGGGGATACGCTTCGAGGAGTATCCGAGGCTGTGGAGGCTCTCCTCGACTGAAGCCACCTGAATCATAACATCGGTGGAGGACTCGGAAAAGGGATACGAGACTGGCTGGGGGATGTTATGCACCAGTCCTATCAGATTCTTCTTCATAGCTCGTCAACAGACCTTTCCCGCACCATTCAGGCGGCTCAAGGCCGACTTCATAATCGCCTCGATGAGCTCGGTGTACGTCATCCCCTTCTTTGCGGCAATGATGCAGAGATCGGAATTTTCCGGATGGAGTCCGGCGATGGGGTTTACCTCCATAAAATTCGGGATACCGGCGGCATCGGCGCGCAGGTCCACCCGTCCCGAATCCCTGCCCCCCAGACCCCTCCATGCCGCAAGGGCCGTTTTCTCCGCCTGCTTCGCCACCTTGTCGTTCATTAGGCGGTATTCGACCCGTTCCTTGTATCGTTCTTTGTTCTCGTAGGAGTAGACATCCGGCTCGGCATTTTCCCTCAGTATCACTTCAACGACGCCGATCGACACGGCATCATCCCCTGTTCCGAGTATTCCCACGGTAAACTCCCGACCGGGGAGAAAGGTTTCCACCAGCACTGCCTGCTGGTACTCCCGCAGGAGCCTCCTGCAGGCATTCTTGAGTGATTGCCGGTCCATAATCTTTGAAGCGGCGTCGATCCCCTTTCCGGTTCCCTCTGCCACGGGTTTTACGAAGAGAGGGAAGGGGAGATCGACGGACGGGATGTCCGCATCCGATTCGACAACACAAAAAGCGGGCGTGGGTATTCCTAGATCGCGTATCACCCGTTTTACCATCCCCTTGTGGAGGGTCAGGGAAAGTATCAGGGGATCGGAAAAGGTGTAGGGTATTTCGTACGCGTCAAGAAGAGCGGGGACCTGCGCCTCCCTTCCGTACCCGCGAAGGCCCTCGGCAATGTTGAATACAAGATCCCAGCGCTCCCCGGCACTCAACCGCTCCACCAGGGCCTTCACATTGCCGATCCGAACGGGTTCATACCCCAGTTCCCCGAGGCTCGTTTCTATCGCGTGGATGGTGTCTTCCCGGTCAAATTCCGCCGTCTCCTCCGCACCGTACCCGGCACGAAGGTAATCATCCCGCAGATCATAGGTAATCCCAACCCTCATTTTCCTCCAGAACTCCTCTTCAAAACTGGGTCTAGTGAATCTGGGCCGCTTCCCCATCGAAATAACGATAGAGATTACCGGCATAGTTTTTCAGAACAACATCGTCGCCATCCCGCTCCATGACATAATCCGGCATCAAGGGAACCTTCCCCCCTCCGCCGGGGCAGTCGATGGCGTACATCGGAACCGCGAACCCGCTCGTGTAACCCCGCAGCCCCCTCATAATCTCCAGCCCCTTTTCAACCGGTGTCCGGAAATGTCCCGATCCGATAATAGGATCGCACTGATAGAGATAATATGGCCTGACACGCATCTTGACCAGACCATGAAACAACTGGCGCATGGTATCGACATCGTCGTTGATCCCTGAGAGCAGAACCGTCTGACTCTGCAGGGGGATTCCCGCGTTCGCAAGGTTTTCGCAGGCCCTTCTCACTTCATCCGTAAGCTCCACGGGATGGGTAAAATGGATACTCATCCAAAGGGGATGAAAGCGACCCAGCATCCTGCAGAGGGCAGGAGTTATCCGCTGCGGCATGACAACCGGGGCCTTGGTGCCGATCCGCACTACTTCGACGTGGGGAATCCGGTGCAGCCTGGACAGGAGCCATTCCAGTGTATCGTCCGGAAGGGTCAGGGGATCGCCCCCCGACAGCAGCACATCACGGATCGATTGATTCGATTCGATATACTCGATTGCCTTATTCCATCTGTCTGTTGACAGGCTCCTGTCCTTAGGGCCTCCCACTATCCGGGACCTTGTACAGTATCTGCAATAGGTAGAGCAGGTATCGGTCAAGAGGAACAGTACTCTATCGGGATACCGGTGGACCAGACCCGGGACAACTGTATCCTTCTCCTCGCCCAGGGGATCTTCATTCTCCCCCCGGGTCTTAATCCTCTCGGCGACGGTGGGTATAACCGTTCGCCGTAACGGTTGTGATGGATCATCGGGATCAAGCAGGCTTGCGTAATAAGGCGTAATCGCGACGGGAAATGCGGAGCCGTGCCCGCTTAAGGCATCATGCTCCTCCTTGCTGAGGCGGAACATCCTTTCCAACTCGCCCAGGGTGGTAATCCTGTGGCGAAGCTGCCAGTGCCAGTCATTCCATTCAACGGCACTCACATCCTTAAAAAATTTTCTCCGGAACTGTAAGGTCCCGGAGTTCGCTAAAAATTCCGAAACAGTTGCAAGTCTCGGAACTTTTACCCTGCCTGTCTTTTCTTTTTCGCCCTTTCCAGCGTCTATAGGCACCATCCCAAGGGCCAAAGACGCGGGCCTACCGTCAGGAGGCTCTCCATCCTCAAAACAGATCTCTTGCTTTTTCATCGCTACTTACCCCCTCGTCTCGGAATCATGAATCTGTTTCCTGCCTGATATGTTTTATTACAAGTATTCCTTGTTGGACTTTTCATCGTCCGTCCCTTCATCTTCCTGTTATTCCAATACTTCATAGGACAAAACCTTGATCGAGCGGTCCGCTCCCTCCTCCAACACCTCTCCGGTAACCTTCACCCTTTTTCCAGCGTTGCCGATCAACTCCTCCCCCTTGTCGTCTGTCATTATCTCGTAAACCTGATCATTATCCGTGACAATCTGGAAGTCATCATTGACCTCACCCACAATCGATACCGTGCCGCCTCCCAAAGCGAGACCGGGGATCAAAACAACAACCACCGCCAAAACCAGCCCCACACATGCAACACGTCTTACTTGCCGAAACATGAACCAACCTCCTCTTTGACGATATCCCCCTTAGAGCAAACAGCATGCCTTAACGATAAATATATGATATTATTAATTAAATTAATTGCCGGTGCTACCGGAACAGGAACTTAAAATTCTGATTTCTTGAATAGGAGGGAATCAACCTTCTGGCAGAAGAGCATAAATATTTGATATCAAAGAGTAATATTATAAAAGGAACTGAGCGTTCCCGTTGCGATTATATAGGTACTCCAAGTTCCGATAATGTGAATTGATTGGAGAAACAAATCGTTGGGAGATGCGTTCCCTGTTTCGAAATAGCAAAGGCGACGATACCGCGTGTGATAGCTGGCAAGCTAGTAAGCTTTTAAAAGATCGATGCTACGAAGCGCCTTTCAGCGCCTTGAAATCTTCCTTGTGAAGGCTATACCTGTTCATCAGTTTGGAGAGTTGGCGGGTGGTGATCCCCGCCCTTCGTGCGGTAGTGTTGATACTTCCGCATTCCTCAGTCAGGATTTCTTTGAGGTATAGCCGTTCCATCTGCTCGACCCCCGCCTGTCGAAGCTCTTTGAGGGTCAGAGAGGAATCGATCCGTATACCCCCGGTGCCGGTTTCATTTTCGAAGAGTTCGCCCGGGAAGCTCTCGGGTGTCAGCATCGATGATTGCTCTATAATATGGGCTCGTTCAATCAGGTTTTGAAGCTCACGGATATTCCCCGGCCAGGGATATCTCATGAAGGCATTGAGCACATCAGGGTGAATGTCGCGAATCTCTTTGCTGGAAAACTGGTTTAACTTTTTTAAAAATATCTCAACGAAGAGCCGGATGTCCTCCCTGCGCTCGCTCAGGGTCGGAATCTCAATGGGAAAGACATTCAGGCGATAATAGAGATCCCTCCTGAATTCGCCGGTATCGATCATCTTTTTCAGGTCCGTATTGGTCGCCGCGATCACACGGACATCGGCATTAATAGTCTCTTCTCCGCCAACCCGCTGAAAGATCCCCTCCTGAAGTATCTGGAGCAGCTTTATCTGCGCCGCGGGTGTTATCGTGCCGATTTCATCGAGGAGCAGTGTCCCGCCCTTCGCGATCTCAAACTTTCCCAACTGCCTCCTCACGGCCCCCGTGAACGAGCCCTTCTCGTGCCCGAAGAGTTCACTCTCCAGGAGCGTTTCGGGGATCGCGCCGCAGTGAAGACTGATAAAGGGTCCATCCTTACGGTTACTGTGCCGGTGGATCAACTTTGCGAGGACACTCTTACCGGTCCCGGTATCGCCGCTGATTAGGACGGTGCTGTTGGTGGAGGCAACCAACCGGACCTTCTCAAAGACTTGCTTCATGGCCGCACTTCTCGTCTGGACCAGCTCAAGCGAATCGCCCTCCCAGAACTTGTCTCGCAGGTACTCAAACTCGGACTGCATGACAATCGATTCGTAGATACTATCCGCAACGTACTTCACCTCATCGGGATCAAGGGGGTAGGTGAGATAATTGCTTGCCCCGGCCTTGACCGCCATAACGGCCTCTCTAATCGCTTCCGGAGGTGACATGACGATAATCTCCACATCGGGGGCGGCAAGCCAGAGCGGTTGGAGTGCCGTCTTATAGCCGTTCCCCCCCGTTCGACCGCGGAGGATGTCGAGGTCGATGAAAAGAAAGTCGTAATGCCGGGCACGAAGCAACTCAAGGGCTATGTCGATGCTATAAGTCTCATCGACCGCCCGCCTGCCCCGAAAACTATTGTATACTGTCTGGAAAACCGACCGATCCTGCGCGATTACGAGGGCCGTCCGCGTACTTCCGGATCGATTTCGAGATGGTGCCACGACTGGTATCCTCCGTTGTTCCAACCGGCCTCCGGAAAAAGATTTTGACGCTCAATCACCACAAACCGGAAGTCTTATTTTTTTACCTCTTTATTCCTGTTTTTCTAATCATTCAAGTTTTTTTACACTCCCTTCACCGAAAAAAAGGCACCGATCGGGAAACAGCCCGTTTCATCTGAAATATTCTTTTTCCATAATACTCCTTGACATGTAATCTCAATAGAGTTAAACAGTTAAACAAAAGCAATTACTCTACTTCTTTGAAAAGGAGTTCGGACCATGTCAAAATCACGTATAATGTTAGGGCTTCTCGTAAGTTTTATGTTGGTGATCTCTCTTCTGAGCTGTGCGTCTACCTCCAAATCATCAAGCACCGGAGAGTATTTTGACGACACGGTCATAACCACCAAAGTCAAGTCATTGCTCGTAAAGGACACTGCACTGAAATCATTTCAGGTCAGCGTGGAAACGTACAAAGGGGTCGTTCAACTGAGCGGTTTCGTCGACACCGATAAGACCCGTGACAAGGCGGATTTCATCGCGCGGAGCGTCAAAGGTGTCAAGTCCGTCAAGAATGACCTGGTCCTGAAATAGAACATGCCCTCTTCTGACTCGAGGGGCAAACCACTTCCGATGTAAAGGCGGCGGGTGAGACTGCCCGCCGCAATAGAATATAACAAAGAATTCAGAATCTCGTATTCAACCAGATTCACCACCTCTCCTGACCCTCGATTTTCCTCCAACCCTGATGCTGAAAAATGCTGTTATTCCGAGTCTTCGATGTGTATAGAAAACTCCAAACTGGTGAACACATTTTGACATATTGGCTGGAATGGAAAAAGGCTTTTGCCAGTGGGGGATTGCCCTAACCAGCTAATCCTGCGGACTGGGGCTACGTCGCGGCCTCTGATCCACGTCGATATGTGTCATGAAACAATATAAAAGTGGAGGGATCAACAGTGGAGTGTGATGCAGGCTTAGAATTGGAAAACGACCTTGTTTATCTCGGTCTACTTGACAAGGCGCATGAAATTTATGCCGAACTCGGCGGAAGAGCAGTTCTTTCCTACATAAAATCGAGTTATTGGCTTTTGAGCAAAGTGTACCACCCAGATCTGAATCCAGCCAGCAACCGAAAAGCAAAAATAACCCAGCAAGCGTTGAACAGGGTCAACAACTCGATCTCCCGTATGACAGACAAAGAACTCCTTGACATTATCCGGCGAGGCGTACCCGAAGAGTACCCGGGAAGAGAAAGGATACTGATTATTGAAGATGAACCTGAATTGCAAAAGTTTTTCCAACAAATCCTGACAATGGAAGGGTATGATTCGCGAATTGCTGAGGATGGCATCAAGGGTTATGAAGCATACTATCGGTTCAAGCCGGATCTGATGCTCTGCGATGTAGTAATGCCAAGGATGAGCGGTTTGGAACTGGTTGAAAAAATTAGAAAAACTAATCCCAGGATCAAGGTGGTCTATATGAGTGGCTTTTTCGGCATAACGCCATTTAAAGGGAGATTTGAGGAAGAGGTCGCAAGATATGGCTATCACACGTTGGCCAAACCATTCAAGGCAAGTGAAATGCTGACCTTAATCAGAAGCTACCTAGATGAAGATCTGGGAGAAATTTTAAGTGTTGACACACTTGCGTGACATGACACAAACCAGCGTCCCATGCTTCTGAGGATAGCGACAAGCTGAATTATTGCCGTGCATTTCTGTTCTGAGAGGCAGAACCACTTCCGATGTGAAAGCGGCGGGCGAAACCGCCCACCGCAAGAGAATACAATAAAGAATCCAGAATCTCGTATTCAACCAGATTCACCACCTCCTTCGACCCTCCATTTCACCTCCAATTCCGATGCTGAAAAAAGGACACGGTTAATTCGTCAACCAAAAAGGAGATTTAAATGGCATATTCAAAAGATCTGATTGTATTGAGAGATGGTCAATCTGCATCTGGAAAAGTTCTTAACAAAGAGTTTAAAATAAAAACATCGTTTGGGACCATAACGTTAAAAATAAGTAAAATTGTACACATACATTTTATGCGTCCAGATGGTACGGGTTTTCCATCCACAGATGAAATTAAAACTAATGACGGCGATGACTTGAAAGGAAGATTAATAGAAACACAAACTATTTCATTTGTATTAGCGACTAATGGCCAGACAGTAAAAATACATAGAGATAAAATTAACACGATTATGTTCCTTGGCTCACTTGACACAAAGTCAAAAAATTATCCGAAACTTACTTAATAAGCACCCTAGCAATTAAAAAATGGTCGCTGTCATTAATCCTTCTATTGACCGTCTCCATAACCACCGTGCTCAAGATCGCCCTGAGCCGGATAGAGACGACACAGACCCTCGCGGAACTGATGGCGGGACGAATTGCAGGCAAATAAAGTGGGGGAGAAAGGTCGTGGCTAATTTGCCGTGTTTTGGTTTTTACACAAATCCATATTAAACATTGTTGAGTTTATTGACAAGAGGCACCGATGCTTAAGGCTTCGGAAGAGTATAAAAAGCTGTACCATTACACCACTTGGGAGGGACTCCTGGGGATCCTGGAGAGTCAATCCTTGTGGGCAACAAACTATAGATTCGTGAACGACTATTCAGAAATTGTTCTTTTTAGGGACAAATTGATTTCGTTAGTCCATCCATATGCGAGTGAAACAGTCAAGAAGATCATCCAGCAATTTCCACACATCAAGGACATGGTCAATGAAAAAGGCGGCATAGAAAAAGTGATTCGCCATGAAGCAAAAGTATTAGTTGACGCGCAATACAGCGCTCTTGAGGATGTTGTTGAAATCTACATTCTTTCATTCTGCGGTCAACATTCGAACCGTAACATTAATGACAACGGACTATTGAGCCAGTGGCGTGGCTATGGAAGAGGAGGAGGTGCCGCGCCGGTATTCAACACCAAGAAATTAGAGGAAGTAATTGATTTGGAATCAAGCCGATTCGAATACGCTGCAATCTATTCCGCCGATATTGTATATAGCGACGATGAACGAAAGTTAAAGGAACAACTTTCCCAGGATCTGTCCGTTATCGCTGATGTTGTAAAGGAGTTTTTCGACTTTGACACCTTTTGTAAAGGAAAATTTGTTGATTCCTCAAAAGCCTTTCATCCATTTGTTAGATGCATCAGCAGGTATAAGCATTACGGCTTCAGTGAAGAAAATGAGGTTAGAGTGATTGCATTGCCCACAGTGATTAATGACGAACTTGAGAGGCGGGCTAAGGCCGATAGAGTAAGGTTAAAGCCAGAAAAGGAGGTAAAGTTCCGCGAAAGAGGCGGACAACGTGTACCTTATATCGACCTATTTGATTCAAATGACATTCAACTTCCCATTGATAAAATTATTATTGGACCCATGTAGAAAAAGAGGCACGAGTAGAGGCGATACGTACAAAACTCGTTAAGACAGACATAGAGGTTGCTTGTTCCGACATTCCCTATGTATGTTTTTAGTGCGGCTTCATACTGTGAAACTTAACCTGTCGTTTCACGGGATTCGCTTCGCTCCCCGGTGAACTTGTCATTATCCCTTCTCTAAAACAGAGCTCATAAACAATTAATTGATTTTTTCTGGCCTACCAAATCTTTATCCTGAATATTATTGACAAATTGAGCCGAAAGTGGTTCTAATCCCTGAGAGAATTCATTTCCGGTTCCCCATGAAACAGAGGCGCGCGTGATGGAAGCTGTCCTGAAGGTCCTGAATAAGATCGAAAACCCGCTGATCTTTCTGTCGAAGGATTCCTACAAAAACCTAGCTATTGTCAAGGATCTCGAACGGACGATGTCGGGATTCCTCGGTGAACTGACAGCCGCCTTCGCGTCCTCCCACTCTGAGAATCAGGATTCGGCCCATAAAGAAGCGATCGGCGAGCTCCATAAGGCGTTTCAGGGCTTTGACGCGCTTTCGGTCTCCGACCGGAAGAGGCGCATTGACGCGGCCCTCGTCTACATACGGGAGCTGAAAAAGCTCTGCACTAACCGGCCTCCACCGATTCCCGCCGCTTCGGCCGTTAAAAAAACCGATGACAGGGCAGAATGCCTCAAGAAGCTTTCACTCGATGTACAGTATATCAAGGGGGTCGGCCCGAAGGTCTCCTCGCTCCTTGGCAGAAAAGGCCTGAAGAACGTAGAGGACATGCTCTACTTTCTGCCGAGACGATACGAAGACCGGAGACACATACAGAGCATCTCTTCTGTAGCTGTCGGCACCCGCGAGACGGTGATGGGGACCGTAACGAACGTGAATGTCCAGCGGTATCGAAGCAGACGCGTCCTTGAGGTGACGATAAGCGACACAACTAGCCTCCTCACCGCGAAGTGGTTCCAGGGAAATTTTTCCTACCTCGCGAAGAAGTTCAAGCCGGGCGAGCGGATCATCCTGACGGGCGAGGTGAAGGTCTTTCTCCACGGCAAGGAGATGCTGCACCCAGATTACGAGATACTGGACGAGACCGACGACGAGCTTGTGCACTTCAAACGGATCGTCCCGATCTATTCCGAGACGGAGGGCCTGCATCAGAAGTATATCAGAAGGATCATGATGCGGGTCGTCACGGAGTATGCCCACTGCATCTTCAGCCCGATCCCGGAGGAGATATGCGGGAGAAACCATCTCGTTGATATCGGATATGCCATACGAAACGCCCATTTCCCCGACCACGATCAGGATATCGAGGCGCTCAACGACCTGCGATCCCAAGCACGCCTGAGGCTCGTCTTCGACGAGTTCTTCTTCTTCGAGCTGGGGATGGCCCTCAAGAGAACGGGGCACGTCTTTGAACCGGGGATCTCCTTCAAAACAGGCGGTCACTTGGTGAAAAAGTTTTATGATATCCTCTCCTTTGAGATGACCGGGGCGCAGAAGCGGGTCATCGGCGAGATAGAGGCGGATATGTCTCGCCCCCATCCCATGCACCGGCTCCTCCAGGGGGATGTCGGGAGCGGCAAGACGGTCGTTTCGATGGCGGCTATGGTGACAGCGTGCGAGGCAGGGTACCAAGCAGCAATCATGGCCCCCACGGAGATACTGGCGGCGCAGCATTTCAACAACATCAGGAAGTGGGCGCAGGAACTGAGGATACAGGCGGCGCTCCTCACCGGCAATATGAAGGCGGCCGAGCGCAAGGGTATCGTCAAGGGGATCGAATCGGGGGACATCGGGATCGTCGTGGGAACGCACGCGATCATACAGGAGGGAGTCACGTTCAGGAACCTCGGATTCGTCGTGATCGATGAACAGCACCGTTTCGGCGTCATACAGCGAGCCGCCCTCCGGGAGAAGGGGGCGGGTCCGGACGTCCTCGTCATGACGGCCACGCCGATCCCGCGGACCCTCGCCATGACGGTCTACGGCGATCTGGACATATCGGTGATCAACGAGATACCCCCCGGCAAAAAGCCCATAAAAACTAAAGTCTTCTACGAGAAGAGCCGGGAGAAGGTGTACGATATCATCCGCAAGGAGGTAGAGAAGGGGAACCAGGCCTTTATCGTCTATCCCCTGGTTGAGGAATCGGAGGCCCTCGATCTGAAGGACGCGACGAGCATGGCCGCTCACCTCCAGAAGGATATCTTTCCCGATCTGCGCGTGGGGTTGATCCACGGGAGGATGAAGGGTACGGAGAAGGAAGCGATCATGGCCGGTTTCAAGTGCGGCGATCTGGACATACTGGTCTCCACGACGGTGATCGAGGTGGGGATCGATATCCCGACGGCCTCCCTGATGGTGGTGGAACACGCGGAACGGTTCGGCCTCTCACAGCTGCACCAACTCCGGGGAAGGGTCGGCAGGAGCGATCTGGACTCCTACTGCGTCCTGGTTGCCCAGCACCAGGGGAGCGCGGACGCGAGAAAGCGGCTTCGGGTGATGGAGCAGACGAATGACGGCTTCCGGATCGCCGAGGAGGACCTCCTGATCCGGGGTCCCGGCGAATTCATGGGAACGAAGCAGTCAGGCCTCCCCGATTTCAGGGTCGCGAGCATCCTGAGGGACGCTTCAACGCTCAATGAAGCGCGCCGGGAGGCCTTCCTCCTAGTTGAAAAGGACTCCGGCCTTGAAAAACCGGAGCACACGGAGCTCAAGGAAGTCCTCATGAGACGGTGGGAGAGCCGCCTGGAGATCGCCAAGACGGGGTAAGTTCCGAACTTTAACCTTGAAACTTTTATGCAACTGTTATAGCAGTCTGCTATCAAACAAGGATTCTATCAAACGGAAGGGGTTGATGCCGTGAGCAAGGACATATCGGTTGGTTTGATCGGTTTCGGTACCATCGGTAGCGGCGTTGTAAAACTGCTGCAGGACAACGAAGAACTCATACGGAAGCGTCTGGGTGCGCGGCTGGTTATCAAAAAGATAGCCGATATTGATATCGAGACCCCGCGGCCGGTCGAGGTCGACCGGAAGATACTCACAAAGGACGTACAGGAGGTCCTGTCCGACCCGGAGATCTCTATTGTCGTTGAACTGGTGGGAGGCTATACCCACGCGAAGACGATTGTCCTGGACGCGATACGTGGCGGAAAGCACGTGGTCACCGCGAACAAAGCGCTCATAGCCACCTGCGGGAATGAGATATTCGCCGCCGCTGATAACGAAAAGATCAATATCGGCTTCGAGGCTAGCGTCGGGGGAACGATCCCGATCATAAAGACACTGAAGGAGAGCCTCGCGGGGAACAATATCGACTCCGTCTTCGGGATTATGAACGGGACCTGCAATTACATACTGACGAGGATGACCAGCGAGAAAAAGGACTTCGAATCGGTCCTGAAGGACGCGCAAGCCTTCGGATTTGCCGAGGCAGATCCGACCTATGACATTGAGGGGGTCGATACCGCCCACAAGCTCGCGATAACCCTGTCGCTGTCCTACGGCAAGAGGGTGGACCTGGATGATATCTACCGGGAGGGGATATCAAAGACAAGCCCGCTGGATATAGAGTTCGCGGAGGACCTGGGGTACACCATCAAGCTCCTCGCCATCGCGATCAAGCGGGGGGATGTCATAGAGGCCCGGATACATCCGACCATGATTCCCTTCGACCACATACTGGCCAGCGTCAACGGAAACTTCAACGCCTTCCACCTGATGGGCGATGCCTCCGGCTCGGTCTTCCTGTACGGCCAGGGCGCCGGCATGATGCCGACCGCGAGCGCGGTTGTGGGAGACCTGATCGATATCTCGAGGGATATCATGGTGGGGAGCTGGAGGAGGGTCCCCCTTCGTTCCTATAAGAAAGACGAGATCGAAGATATAGACCTTCTCCCGATGGATGATGTCGTAACAAATTATTACTTCAGATTCTCAGCGGTTGACCGTCCCGGCGTCCTGTCCAAGATATCGGGAATCCTGGGGAAACACGATATCAGCATATCCTCGGTCATCCAGAAGGAAAAGAACTTCGACAGGGACAAGGGGGTACCCATCGTCGTCACAACCTACAAGGCGCGGGAGAAGAACGTCCGCACGGCGCTTGAAGAGATAGACAACACTCTTGAGGACGTTGTGTTCGGAAAGACGACACTGATCAGGATAGAGGATGAGTCGCTGAGATGAAGTATATTGTCCTGCTGGGCGATGGGATGGCGGACTACCCGCTCCCCGAGTTGGACGGGAAGACCCCCCTGCACGTCGCCCATACACCCCATATGGATCGGATAGCGGCGGAAGGGACGCTGGGCCTGATTGATACGATTCCCGCCGGTTTTACGCCTGGAAGCGACGTGGCGAACCTCTCTGTCCTGGGGTATGATCCGAGGGTTTACCATACCGGGCGCGCGCCCCTGGAGGCGGCGAGCATGGAGATAACACTGGCGGATGATGACGTGGCCTTTCGCTGCAATCTCGTGACCTTCGCTTCGGCGGCGGATGAGACCGTCATGGAGGATTTTACCTCCGGCCACATATCATCCGAAGAGGCCCGGCTGATCATAGAGGACCTCAACGCGCAGCTGGGATCGCCGGTCATCGAGTTTTATCCCGGCGTCGGATACCGACATCTGATGGTGTATAAGGGCGGTCCCGTCTTGCTGGAGACGACCCCTCCTCACGACATTACCGGGCAGCCGATCACAGGCCAGCTTCCGAAGGGGGAGGGATCGGAAGAGATCCGGCGGCTCATGGAGCGTTCGCGCGATATATTAAGGAATCATCCCGTTAACCGGGAGCGTAGAGCGCAGGGGAAAAAGACCGCGGATTCCATCTGGCTGTGGGGAGAGGGGAGGGCACCCGCGATGGAACCCATGACTGCCCGCTATGGGATCAGGGGTGGAATCATCTCTGCCGTCGATCTCCTGAAGGGAATCGGTGTTTACGCAGGCCTTGAGGTTCTCCCCGTCGAGGGCGCTACCGGATATACCGACACAAACTACCGGGGGAAGGCGGAGAGGGCGTTGGAGTATCTGAAAGATGGCGATTTTGTCTTCCTCCACGTGGAGGCGCCCGATGAGATGGGGCACGAGGGAAACATAGAGGGGAAAATAAAGGCCATCGAGGACTTTGACCGGGAGGTCGTGGAAACGGTGCTGGCGGGGATAGGCGCCCTGGGAGACTTCAGGGTTATGGTGCTGAGCGATCATCCGACGCCGATAGAACTCAAGACCCACTCAGCGGATCCCAGCCCCTTCGCGGTGTTATCTTCCGTCGACGGGGAGAATAGCGGAAAGGGCGGCCCCTATGATGAATCCTTTGCACATGATACGGGCATTGTGGTTTCTCCGGGTCATCTGCTGATGAATTATTTTATAAAAGACTGGAGAGGGTTTATTGAAGAAAAAGGGTGAGTTTAGAATAAGAGTGAGATATGCCGATACAGACGCAATGGGCATAGTTTACTACGCTAACTATCTGAAATGGTTTGAGATAGGCCGGTCGGAGCTGATGCGTGAAATCGGCATCGTTTATTCGGAACTTGAAACATCGGGATATTATCTACCGGTAATAGAAGTAAGCTGTCACTACCTTTTGTCTGCAAGATATGATGAGACGGTGGTGATCGAAACAGAGATAACCGCCATCAGGCGGGCCAGCGTAAGGTTTGATTATGTGATACGAGATGAAAAGAAAGAGCGAATTCTTGTCGAGGGATTTACGCTCCATCCCTTTACAAGCAAGGAAGGGAAGATCGTAAGGGCGCCGAAGCACATAGTGGATAAGATAAACGGAGAACAATAAAGGAGGCCTTGAATGGCGGATAAGTTGACAAAGAAAGAGTTGGAACAGCCGGATGAATTTCACACTATCGGGTGGCGAACCCTGCAGTACCTGTCCGAGCACAGAAGCAAGTTTTACGCGGGCGCGGGGGCCGTGCTCCTGATCATCATCCTGTCCGGGGGATGGTACTTTTACCGTTTGGACTATGAAAACAAGGCCCAGAGCGTCTATTCATCGGCGTATACCGCCTACTCCGTCCCGGGCAGCTCCGAAGAAGAAAGGAGAGGTGCATATTTGAAGGCCATCCGGATATACGAGGAGCTTGTAAAAAAGTACCCGAGCAGCCGCACGGCCACGCTTTCCTTTTATAATACGGGAAATCTCTATTTCAATATTGGAGATACGGAAAAGTCCATCACGGCCTACAAGGCTTTCCTGAAACGGTCAGGAAACAATGATATCCTGACCGGCCTTGCCTATCATGGGTTGGGCTATTGTTACGAAGAGACTGAAGATTACGACAATGCGTTGAAATCCTTTGAAGATTCCAATAACCGCGTACAGGGAACACGATTTGAATATATCAATTATGCCAATATCGCACGGATATATGAGAAGACGGGCAGGCAGAAGGAGGCGGTGGATTTCTACCGCAAGGCCGCCGGGAAGATGAACGATCCGCTAATGGAGGTGCTGTTGAAAAGGAAGATAGCGGCCCTTGCCCCGTGAAATGAAGATATCAGAGGTTTTCCCCGGGCAGAGAAAATCTCCCGAAGCCATCCGGAATGGCTTTTTCAAAGAAGCAAAAATCAGTCAGAAGGGTTACATGAAACGATATGAAGGTATTGATGTCAGGAAATGAGGCAATAGCGCGGGGGGCGTATGAAGATGGTATTACCTTTGCCTCCGCGTACCCCGGAACGCCGAGCACTGAGATAATGGAGGCGTTTTCGAAATATGACGGTGTCTACGCCGAATGGTCGCCGAATGAAAAGGTGGCACTTGAGGTGGGGATAGGAGCCGCCCTTGGAGGGGCACGAGCCCTGGTGGTGATGAAGCATGTGGGGGTCAACGTGGCCGCAGACCCCCTTTTTACCGCAAGCTACACCGGCACAGAGGGAGGACTGGTTATCATCAGCGCGGACGATCCCTCCATGCACAGCTCCCAGAATGAGCAGGACAACAGGAACTACGCGAGAGCCGCCAAGATCCCGATGCTGGAGCCGTCGGACAGCAACGAGGCAAAGGAATTCATAAAGATCGCCTTCAGGATGAGTGAAGAGTTTGACACCCCGGTATTTCTCAGGACCACCACGCGGATCTCGCACTCCAAATCCGTCGTTGATCTGGAAGAACCTGAGACCAGGACGGAAAAAAGGGATTTCCGGCACGATCCCTCAAAGTATGTAATGGTCCCCGCCAAGGCTCGGGAGCGAAGGATCGAGGTGGAAAAGAGGATGGAAAGGCTCCGTGAGTTCGCGGAGACCTTCCCGGAAAACAGGATGGAGATACAGGACACAAGGGTGGGGATCATAACGGCCGGGATGCCGTATAACTACGCAAAGGATGCGTTCCCCGATTATTCCTACCTCAAGCTGGGCATGGTTCATCCACTCCCTTCGGGCCTGATCAGGGAGTTTGCCTCGAAGGTCGATAAGATATTCGTGGTTGAAGAACTTGACCCCTTTATTGAGGAGCAGGTACGGGCGATGGGGATAGAGGTTGTCGGCAAGGAGGTATTCTCCTATACGGGAGAATTTGATCCCGGCATCGTGGAGGCCGGCGTTACAGGTAACAGGGTGGGAGAGGTAGAACTGCCGGCCCGCTTGCTTCCCCAGAGGCCTCCGAATCTCTGCCCGGGGTGCCCGCACAGGGGTCTTTTCTATGTCCTGGGAAAACTGAAGGTGTTCGTGACAGGTGATATCGGGTGCTACACTCTCTCGTTCATGAAACCCCTTGAGGGGCTGGACTCCTGTATCTGTATGGGGGCCAGCGTAGGGATGGCACACGGTATGGACAAGGTCCTGGAGGGAAAGGGCAGGGTGGTGGGCGTGCTGGGTGACTCCACCTTTATCCATTCGGGGATCACCCCTCTTCTCAACATGGTCTACAACAAGAGCAACGCGGTTGTCGTTATATGCGACAACAGGACAACCGCCATGACGGGGATGCAGGAACACCCCGCAACCGGCTTCACCCTTCAGGGCGCGGCAACCAAGGCGCTTGATTTTGTCGAACTTGCAAAGGCGCTCGGCATCGACAACGTACGGGTGGTCGATCCCTTTGACATAAAAGAGACCAGGCGCGTCATAAAAGAGGAACTCTCCCGGGAAGGTCCCTCTCTGGTTATATCGCGAGCCCCGTGCGCCCTGCTCGCCGTAAAGAAGAAGACGGGTCGAAGGGTGCCTCTTCGGATTGATCCGGACAAGTGTACCGGCTGCAAGGCATGTCTCGGACTGGGATGCCCGCCGATCTCATGGCAAAGGCTCGAGGATATGGAGATGGAGACAGAAAAGAAGACAAAAAGGCAGGAAGGGATAGCCGTTATCGATTCAGCCCTCTGCGATGGGTGCACCCTCTGTCAGCAGCTGTGCAGCGCGGGAGCCATTGAGGGGGTCGCAGACGATGAATAAATCCGTACAGAACGTATTGCTGGTTGGTGTGGGTGGACAGGGGATCATACGGGCAAGCGATATCCTTTCCGCAGTCCTGATGAGAGCTGGTTTTGACGTGAAGAAGAGCGAGGTGCACGGGATGGCCCAGAGGGGCGGGTGCGTAAGCAGCCACGTGCGGTTCGGCTCGAAGGTCTATTCCCCTCTCACCAAGAAAGGGGATGTCGACATACTGGTTTCCTTTGAAAAACTGGAAACCCTCAGATACCTCGACTACCTGAAGGCCGATGGAAAGGTGATCATCAACGATGAAGAGATATATCCCCCATCAGTGAACCTCGGGGAGGAGGCCTATCCAGCAGATGCCACAAATTTTATAAAGAAACACTTTACATCTGTGAAGGTGGTGAATGCAACAGAGATGGCCCTCCGGTCGGGAGACAGGAGGATGGCCAATACGGTCATCCTGGGGGTGCTGTCCTCATATCTGGACATAGAGTACCGCGTATGGGAAGACGTCCTGGAAGAGAGCTTTCCCCCGAAGATACTGAGCGGAAATAAAGAGGCCTTCGAATTGGGGCGGGGAGTATAGGAAAGGGATGCGAAAGCTTACCACCAGACTGCTTTTCCTTTTTCTGGCCTTTCTCGTGACGTCCCCCTGCGGTGCCTGGGGGGGTGATCCGGGTGACTGTGAGAAGCAGTTCGCGTTCGCCGAGAACCTTTTTGATGAATCCGATTTCTACCGGGCGATCGGTGAATACAAGAGACTGATTTTTCTCTGTCTGGACTCGGGGGCGCTTTGTGAAAAGGCATATTTCAAGATAGGACTCAGCTATTTCAAGGCGGCAAGGTGGCAGAGCGCGCGCGAGGCATTTGACGCGTTCCTCGTTAATTACCCCAACAGCCGTATGGCCGGAGAGGCGCTCTATTTCAAGGGAATGAGCGAAAAGAGCCTCTCATTGCATGCGGAAGCCCTTGCCACCTTCGCGCGTATCATAGGGACCAAAACCGACGAATACCGAGAGAGAGCGATCTATCAGAGCGCCCTCGTCCTCGTGGAGATGGAACAATGGGAGAGGGCAGGGGTGATGTTCTCGCGGGTCCCGGAGGAAAGCGATCTGTACGATCCCGCGGGGGTTTTTTCGGCAGGTCTCGCGAATATCACCAATCTCCCCTACAAATCCCCCCCTGTTGCCGGGACACTGGCCGCCGTTCTACCCGGCGCCGGCCACCTGTACACCGGTAGACCAGCGGATGCCCTCGTTGCGTTTCTCTTAAACGGTGCGTTTATCTGGAGTGCCGTTGAACTGTTTGACGATGAAAAGTATGTCACCGGCGGGATCGTCACCTTTTTTGAGTTGGGGTGGTACAGCGGCAACATATACAGCGCCGTCAGCAGCGCCCACAAGTTCAATAAGCGGACAAAGGAAACCTTTCTCCGGGAACTCAGAGACAGGGTCAGCCTGTCATATCTTCACGATGCTGACAGCGCATGTAACGGCCTCTTGCTCAGCATGAACTTCTAATTGGAATATGTTGAAATATATTGTAAACATTGTCATTATTTTTGCGTGGATCATCCTGGCGACGACCGTCGGATGGGGAGCCGGAGACCCCTTTGAGCCGTGGAAATTCGGTGATCGACCCGCTTCACATTCAACGGTACAAGATGAAAAGGGAAGAGTCTCTTTGCCGGCCCGTATAGCCTTGGGCGGATTGAACTTCTTTTCCGAGTACATATCCCAGGTGGATGGAGACCGGTGTCCCATGTATCCTACCTGTGCCTCCTACAGCCGGCAGGTCATCAAAAAACATGGATTTTTTATGGGTGTTGTCATGACGGCGGACAGACTGATCCACGAGAATACCGAGATGCAGTACGCCCCCCTGGTAAAAGTAGGCAGCGGTATAAGATATTCTGATCCTGTAAGCGAAAACGATTACTGGTGGTATCGTGCGGAAGGTCTTGACAAATAAGGCATAGTTAATAAATTAGGAAAATTATGGCAGAGGATTATTACAAGGTACTCGGAGTCGATAAAAAGTCCTCCGGCGATGAAATAAAGAAGGCCTACCGGAAGCTTGCGCTCAAGTACCATCCCGACAAAAATCCCGGCAATAAAACGGCCGAAGAGCAGTTCAAGAAGATAAGCGAGGCATACGCCGTTCTGGGGGATTTGGAAAAACGAAAGCAGTACGACAGCTTCGGATCACAAGAGGCATTCAACCGCAGTTTTTCCCAAGAAGACATATTCAGAGGGTTCGATCTGAACGAAATACTGAGGGATCTTGGCGGTTTCGGCGGTTCCACCAGGATGAGAGGGCAGAGGCGGGCATCTGCAAACGATGACCTGTTTTCCCAACTCTTCAGGAACCAGCAGTATAATCAGAAACAGACTCCCAGGAAAGGGCAAAACCTTGAATATAACCTTTCCATAACCCTCGAGGATGCATATTTGGGCGCGGAGAAGAGAATATCCTTCAAGAAGGACGATGGCGGCTTAAACGAGATGGCCATTAAAATACCGAAGGGTATCGATACCGGCAAGAAGCTCAGACTTGCCGGTAGGGGTCTTCCCGGTTTCAACGGAGGCCCTCCGGGGGATATGTTCATCAATATTACACTCCTTCCCCATCCCGTTTTCACGAGGGATGGAGATGACGTTTATATTCATAAAATCATTACCTTCCCCCAGGCAGCGCTGGGAACGTCCATGGATATCCAGATGCCTGATGGTGAAACAAAGCGGATCAAGATACCACCGGGAACGCAGGCAAATACCAAGATCAGGATGAAGGGACTCGGCTTTCATACGTTTAAGGGATCCGGCAGAGGGGACGGCTATGTGCGCTTCACTATCGAAGTACCCAAGAAGCTTACCAAAAAGCAGTCACAACTGATCAAATCTCTCGCTGAAGAAGGCCTCTAGTCGTTTTTACGTCTTGGCACAGGCTCAGTATGGACGTAGAAGTCTTCCCGGTGTCTCAATGAGAAAATGGGTCCGTCCGGTGGGCAAAAAGCGTTATGTGCTCGATTGAAATTTTCTGTCCGGGGGACTATTGGTACTACGCGATACGGTGTATCTGGCTATAACTGAGGGTGATAATTTTATGGTGGGAAGGGGACGCATGTGAAAAAAGATGGGATGAAGGAACTCGATTGCATATTCAAACCCCGCTCCATAGCCGTTATAGGGGCATCGGATACCCCAGGGAAATGGGGATATAATATGTTACAAAGACCTCTCAAAACTGGCTATCCGGGTATTATTTACCCGATCAACCCTCAGAAGTCAGAAATACTGGGGCTTCTCGCCTACCCCAGCGTGGCCGATGTGCCCGGTGATATTGATCTTGCCGTTATTACAACACCTTCGGCGACCGTCCCGAATATTCTGCGTGAATGCGCCAGGAAGGGTATCAGGGGAGCCGTTATCATCACGGCCGGTTTTTCCGAAGCGGGGGAAGAGGGGAGGCGGCTCGAAAAGGAGATGCTCACTGTCGCTCGTGAGGGGGGGATCAGGCTTGTAGGCCCCAATGGTATGGGGATATGGAGTGCTGCGGGTCATCTCAGCTTATGTTTTCGCCAGGCTCCCAAATCGGGCCCCCTGGCATTCGTTTCTCAGAGCGGCACCTTTGGAAGTGCCATGGCCCGGGTCGCGAGCGAAAAGGGGTACGGCCTCAGCAAATTTATCAGCATCGGCAACCAGGCAGACCTTGAAGCCTCTGACTACCTCGAATATCTGGCCGATGACGAAGAAACGAAGGTCATCATACTCTACCTCGAGGGCTTGAAGGATGGAAGGCGGTTCTTTGAGGTCGCGAAGAGGGTGATACGTGAAAAACCGATCGTCGTCTATAAGGCCGGACGTTCAAAGGCCGGCGCCCGGGCGACCATGTCACATACCGCATCGATCGCCGGCTCGGAAAGGGTTTTTGACAGTATGTGCAGACAGGCGGG
>CAZNBR010000012.1:0-24610 GCA_964571315.1 uncultured Syntrophaceae bacterium | reverse complement strand
CGTGTGGGGCTGGGTGTAAATGGTATTATTCTGGAACCCCTGGCATCCAGTGAGACTATTCTCAGTCAGGATGAAAAAGAACTCGGCGTCGCACTGATCGATATCGGCGGCGGTACCACTGATATTGCGGTGTTTGCCGAGGGAAGCATTCAGTATACCGCTGTCCTGCCTCTGGGGGGCAATTATGTTACCAACGATATATCCGTGGGTCTGCGAACTCCGGTGCTGGAAGCTGAAAAGATAAAGATTAAATATGGTTGCACCTATATTCCCCTGATACCCCAGAATGAAATCATCGAGGTTCCCAGTGTGGGGGGCAGGAATCCGCGAAATGTTTCACGGCAGGTGCTGGGAGAGATCATTGAGCCGCGCATAGAGGAGATCCTTGGCCTTGTGCACAGGGAGATTGTCAAATCGGGTTATGACGATTTACTCGCCGCCGGCGTTGTCCTGAGCGGGGGGACGTCGATCCTTGAGGGGATAACGGAACTGGCGGAGCAGGTATTCAATATGCCGGTACGGACGGGGTATCCGGTGGGTGTCGGAGGTATTACCGATATCATCAACAGTCCGATGTATACGACGGGAGTGGGGTTGGTTATTTATGGAAGCAAAAATCGGGCTGATTATGCCGTGAAGAAGAGTGAAAAGAATATAGTGAGCAAGCTAACCAAGACTGTCAAAAGATGGTTCAACGATTTTTTCTGAGAAGGAGGGCGTGGACATGTTTGAACTGGTAAAGGGCGGCGCTAAAAGCAATACCGCCAAGATCAAGGTTATAGGTGTCGGAGGCGGCGGGGGGAATGCCGTCAACATGATGATAGCCTATAATCTCAGTGGCGTGGATTTTATCGTGGCCAACACGGATTCTCAGTCGATGGTAGCGTCAAAGGCCCCAATAAAGGTTCAACTGGGGGCCGAGGTCACCAAGGGCCTTGGTGCCGGATCGGATCCCGAAGTGGGGAAGAGGGCGGCCCTTGAATCCCAGGACAGGTTGAGAGAGGTCCTGAGTGGGGCGGATATGGTTTTTGTGACGGCGGGTCTCGGTGGAGGGACCGGGACGGGCGGCGCGCCGGTTGTGGCTGAGATTGCGAGAGATCTGGGAGCCCTTACGGTCGCTGTCGTTACGAAACCGTTTCAGTTCGAGGGGAAAAAGCGGTGGCGGCAGGCGGAGGAGGGCCTGGCCGAATTGAAAAAGGTGGTTGACACGCTCATTGTGGTCCCGAATCAGAGGCTTCTCAGCATCAGCGGCAGAAACATGTCTCTGCCCGATGCCTTCAAGAAGGCCGACGATATCCTCTACAACGGGGTGAAGGGAATCTCAGATCTCATCATGGTCCCGGGGCTGATCAACCTTGATTTTGCCGATGTGAAGAATATCATGTCCGAGATGGGACTGGCCCTGATGGGTACCGGTGTGGCCAGCGGTGACAACAGGGCCGTTGAGGCCGCGCAGAAGGCGATCTCCTCTCCGCTCTTGGAAGACAACTCGATCCAGGGGGCCCGGGGTGTGCTCCTCAACATAACGGGTGGGCCCGACATGACACTTTTTGAGGTCAATGAGGCGTCGTCTCTGGTGCAAGCTGAGGCCCACGAAGACGCGAATATCATATTCGGAACGGTTGTCGATGAGACTATGGGAGAGGAGATACGCATTACCGTCATAGCCACAGGGTTTGATCCGAAAGACAGGAGTTGTGAGAGGCCTTCTGAACTTTCCGGCGTAACGAATATCGGGAGGAAAAGGGAAAATTTTGAAAAGCCCACTTTTATACGGAACAGGCATGAGAAAACGGGGGAGAAACCTGTCGTTATCAGGATGGGAATGATAAATGAGGATGAAGATCTGGATTTTGAGACGCCAGCTTTCCTGAGAAAACAGGCTGATTAGACGGGAGAAAACGGGTATCAGCAGAGGCTGTACCCTCAAGAAATGATTTTTTCACAAAAAGGGGCACCAGTCAGTTTTTAAATTCGCTCTTCCGCAGCGCAGTGAGTGAGGGCAAGGGAAACGAAGCTTTGAGGAGAGGCTTGCCCCACCAATTCAGGATGGTTGGGTGGTGTGCCTTCATACAGCGCCAGGACCTGACTGTATTGTGCATCCTGTACCTTGGGAAGAAAACCCACCTCTTAATTGCCCCTGGGTAAACCCCCGGCTCTGCCGGGGGACTCCCAGAGTTTGACATTTCCGGGAATATAAAGAAAACCTCCTATCCGTGAACCGCTCAAAGTTAACGGGGAAGGAGGTTTCAATTGAACGACAGGCAAAGTTTAAGCCATACTTCATGGGAATGCAAGTATCATGTGGTATGGATACCGAAATATCGGAGAAAAGCGATTTATGATCAACTGCGGAGGTATTTGGGATCAATATTCAGAGATCTTGCGGTTCAAAAAGAGAGTCAGATTTTGGAGGGTCATCTTCGCCCCGACCATGTGCATATGCTGATCTCCATACCACCGAAGTATGCGGTATCGCAAGTAGTCGGTTTCATCAAAGGGAAGAGTGCGATACATATAGCGAGAAATTTTATAGGTCATCGTAAGAATTTTACAGGCCAGCATTTCTGGGCCAGGGGTTATGATGTTTCCACTGTCGGCAGAGATGAGACGACCATAAGGGAATATATCAAGAAACAGGAGCAGGAAGACCGCCGTCTTGATCAACTCAGTATATTCGAGGAATAGCCACCTTTAGGTGGTTCAAGAGGATTAATCCGCTTTGAGCGGTTCACAAATTCAAGCCTCCGGCTCTGCCGGAGGTAATATGACTTCCTAACCCCGATACAGGGGATACGTCCCACTAAAGGGGATAAGTGCGATAACGAAGTTGCTTTCTACAAGAAAGCAGCTTCTATCTTACTAATGCGTTAACGAAATTATTTTCTGCCGGAAAAAAGCAGAAAATAATGCATACCTTACTAAAGAAATCCGGTAAAAATCCCGATACTCCGTATGAGGAAGCATGGTTTCTCTTAGTGAGCACAAACGCTCCCCGGTGCCGACGGTGATTGTTGAAGGTGCTTGTGTACCCGGCGTGCGGATGGTTCCCTTCGGGTCTCTGTGGTTACGTGCCGTTTGTGCTCATACCGGACTGGTCTGCTTCCCTGTTGGCAGGTTTCTTTATGACATTACCGAGGGCCGCGGGGAAGAGGATAGTGTTCGTGGCTGGGCGGATGATCCGGTACATGATATCCGTGGGCAGAAACAGGCGGTGTGGTATGGCAAAAAATACCATCATGAAAGACAGGCAGGGGGTGTATAGATCTGAGAGGAGCTGTGAAGATACCCCCTTTTCCTCCGGAGATTATCAAAAAATCCAGGAGGAGCTTCAGGCTGTGAAAAAACAGGAAGAGCGGAACCGAGAAGAATTGGAAAGGGTTATCGAACGGACGAGCACAATGGCCGTGGAAGCTCAGATCGCCAATATCGAACTGACCCAGATCATCAACACATCAGCCGACGGGATAATGCTGGTCAACGAAGATTTTACGGTACAGTTCATCAATACGACCCTGCAGTCCTTCCTGCATAAAACGGAGGACGAGGCTGTAGGGGAAAAATGTTATGACCTGCTTTCGGATTCGCGGTGTGGCAGTGAGGACTGTCCCCTGGTGAGGATTTTGCGTGGCGAAGAGCGCGTTGAATGTGACATAGAAAAAAAGCGGAGTGACGGTACGCTTGTCGCCTTCATCTCTACCGCGACACCCTTCCGAGGTGTCGATGGCGAGTTGATCGGTATGGTCTTAGGATTTAAGGATATTGCGGAGCGGAAGCACGCCGAGACGGTTCTCAAAGAGGCAACTGAACAGTTGGAACGTTCCGCCACGGTTGATGCGTTAACACAGGTAGCAAACCGGCTCTGTTTTGACCAGACGATCAGTCGTGAATGGGGACGCCTGAGGAGGAACAAAGAGCCACTCTCCCTGATTCTGTGTGATATCGACTGTTTCAGGTTGTACAACGATACGTACGGTTGTCGGGCCGGAGACGAGAGTCTGCGTTCAATAGCCCGCACTCTTGAGAAACAGGTACGCCGTGCCGGCGATCTGGTCGCGCGGTATGGCGGGGGAAAATTTGCCGTTATTCTGCCGGGGACGGATGCCGATGGAGCTTCCCATGTTGCAGAATTTCTGCGTCTGAGCATTGAGCGGCTCGGCATAGAGCACAGCGCATCATCCGTGGATCCTCATGTGACGATCAGCCTGGGGGTTGCCACCGCTTTTCCGTCCGGTGAAATGGGACCGGAGGCGCTTATCGAGAGTGCGCGCAAGGCCATCCGTGACGCAAAGGCATCTGGGCGAAACCGTGTTGCCTTCAGACATGTGATAAGGGAATGAGGAAAAGCTGATACCGGGGTGTCATATCCGATCCCGGTGGGCTGTCACAACACGTTACATTCTTTTTCCTCTCTTAAAGAAACGGGCACAATACTGCCAGCCCCTCTTCAACAGAAGGCGGGAATAGCGGACCCCCTCCGGACCTGCCAGCAATAACCCAAGTCCCAGCATTCCCCACGACAGGGCGTAGAACCCAAACCCGAGATAGGTAAAAAATATGTTCTGTTTGTCTATGGCGATGGTATTACATATCAGCATAGCTCCCCAGCCAAGGGGCTGATTGGTCGTCAGGAGGATGATCCCTATATAGAATTTGAGGCTGAACTTGATGGATCTTGTATCGTTTGTGTCCTGCACAGACGCGTGGTTCCTCCCTAAGGGATATGCGAAGCTACCGGACGTGAGGTTCCCCTATACGTCGAAAGTTTCGCCCTCCTTCGGCGCGATGCATATGGTGGAGGATCCCCTTTCCTCTAATATGGTCCGCGCAACCTCCAGCTTGTTGTCTATATCATCATCCGTCTGATCGAGGTCATGATGAAACAGGTACAGCTTTTTCACCCCGGCCCGGTCAGCCATCTCCACCGCCCGGTTTACCGATGAATGTCCCCAGCCAACCTTCCCCTCATACTCCTCTGCCATATAGGTGCAATCGGTTATCAACACATCGGTATCCGCGATAAATTTTTCCAGTTTTCTGACGTAGCTCTCTCTGTATAATCTGTTGGACTGCGGGTACAGTTCATTATCCGTGACATAACAGAAGGATCTGTCTTTGTAATCCAGACGATATCCCAGGCACTGGCCGGGGTGATTCAGGAACATGGTCTGTATCGTTACCGCGTCGATATTGAACTGCTCCTCTCCCAGGTCGAAAAAGTAAATTTCCGCACAGAATTCCTTTATGTTGATAGGGAAATATACACCGTCCATCTGTCCCGCTATCAATTCACGCAGCGACATGCTCCCGTTCGGCGGGCCGTAGATATCAAAGGAATTCCCCTTGGGATACAGAGGTACGAAAAAGGGGAGACCGTGTATGTGGTCCCAGTGGGGATGCGATATAAATATCGTGGCTTTTGTGATGATGCGGTCTTCAGCAACGAGGTGATTTGAAAACTCTTTTATCCCGCTCCCGGCATCAAAGATGAAAAGGGTATCTCCCGGGAGATGGAGGCTGACGCAGGATGTGTTCCCTCCGTACCGCGCCGTCTTCCGGCCCGGGACCGACAGGGTCCCGTGTACACCCCAGAAGGTAAACCTGATCCGCTCCTCTATGATCTCTTTAAGATCACGGACTATTGTCTTCGTGTTCACGGGTTTGGTTATAGAGCCGGTGGCCCCTGAGGTCAGGGCATCTTGACGGGCTTGGTCAGACGATTGTGCGAATGCGGTTACTATCTTTGAGTCGTTCAAATCACCGACGCGCCGCAGGTGCCTGAGGAATTCGAGACCGTCTGCTTCAAGGGTCGTCATGCCCAGGACGATGCAATCAGGTCTCCGAGCCATGATTCCAGGCACGATGTCGGTGCTCACGGTGCCGGAATATACCGTCTGGCCATCCACTGTCAGGATATCGGTAAGTGTTTCTGTAAAGAGGGGATCGTCATCGATAATAAAAAATGTATATTTCTTATTCATGGCGTTTTTCGAATGACAGATTTTAATGGTATTGTCTTACCGGTCCATGAGTCAAACCAGTACCTTTTCTCGCATGATTTCCCGCCTTTGTCAAAATGTTTCGTCACAATTTAGAAAACTTTTGTGCCGAATGGTTCTCCGGTTGCCCCGCGTATCGAAACGATTTCAGGTTCAGTCCCAGTTCGGGGGTATCTTTCAGACGGACCAGGGATTGTGACAGACGTGCCTCGTCGGCGTGTCTGTACAGCATCTCACCCAGTTTGCCTTTGATGGTGTGGGCGACCGACAGGATGGTGTCCAGCGTTTCCAGATCACCGAGCAGTCTGGCGGCCGTTTTTATCCCTACGGTGGAGACGCCGGGGATGTTGTTGGTGGCGTATCCCGCCAGCGCAAACAGGTCTACCAGTTGGTCGGGTCGTGCGTGCAGCTTCTCCTGTACGTATGTCCGGTCCATGTCCACCCTTTGAAAATGATCACGCACCACTACCAGATCCGAGACAAGCTGCAGGAGCAGCCTGTCGGTGGAAAGTATGATGACGGTGCCGCCGCGCGCCGCCATCTTGCCGGATAGTGTGGCGATAACATCGTCCGCTTCCAGGTTAGGAAAACACACGGAGAGGACACCGATCTGGGAAAACGCGGCCTTGAATCGGTTCATATTGGAATCCAATACCTCGGGCATGGGGGTACGCCCGGCCTTGTATTCGGGATACAGGGTATGGCGCCAGCTCGGCTCGTGTCCGTCAAAGACACAGATTGCGTGGGTGGGTCGGGATTCGCGCAGGGCGCGCTGGAGGGAGTGGACGCTTGTTTTCAGAGAGTCATCCACGCGTACCGGCCCGTCATCCCCCGGTTGGGCGGCATACACCCGGCGGATGAGATTAAGGGCGTCTATCAGCAAGAGTCTTATGTTCATGTTGCCAGGCCCTCATGTTTCCCGTTCGATCTCTATTGTTCTTTTCAACTGTGAGCCTGTCAATCGGTGGACTGGCCGCGCAGGCCATTGGCGAACAGTCGGTACCGCCGGGCCTCTCGCTCGTTTCCCATGGCAGTGTAGATCTGCGCCACCTTTCTGAAATGGCTTCCCCTCCCTGCCGGGTCTTCATCAATCAGTGAAAGATAGATCTCCAGTATCTGAGCCGAATGATCTCCCCGTTCCATGGAGATGTCCGCGTATTTCTGCTTGACGAGGGAGTTGATCCGCGCGCCGCAGCCGCGGCATTGCGCCATTATCTCGCTGTACAGAGCAAGGGCTTTCTCCTTTTTGCCAAGCGATTCATATGTTGCCGCCAGCGACATGGTTGTGTGTTCATCCCAGCCCTGAGACTGGAGAAGGTCCCGGTAGAAAGACTCAGCCTCCTGATGTCTTCCGGATCGGCCCAGCGATTCACCCTTGAGGTGCAGGATGGGCGGCATGTCCGCTATTTCCTCGGGGCAGGAGAGAAGGCGCTCCCGGACCTCATCGAACCTTTCGATCGCCCACAGGGTCTCGCACAGGGTTTGGTACCCCTGTACGGAGCGGGGGTGACCCTCAAGGAATCGTTCCATCAGCGCGAGGGCCTCTTCGTACCGTTCCAGGTTCAGGTACGCCGTGGCCAGCTCAGGGGGGATCAGGCTGTCCGGCGGATTCTCTTCGAGTGCCTGTGACAACGCCGCGACCGCCAAGTCATATTCGCCCCGGTTCAGGGCCACATACCCCGTTCTGAACGCGTCTCCGTAGCCGTGATAGGTATCCTGTGTCTCCTCCGCCAACGCGCCGCACAGGGCGGTAAAGTATTCATTCTCCTCTATATGCCCTTCTCCGTCCTCTCCCGTATCTTCCTCAGGGTGTGACAGAGGAGTTCCCATATCCTTTCCTGCAAGACCGTCCTGTGTCCTGCTGCGCAGTTGCTCGAGCCCGGCCGCAACCTCCGGATCTTCCGTCAGCTCCAGCGCCAGATCCAGCAGCTCCGATGCTCCTTCATGGTCTCCGGATTCTCTCAGTAACTCAGCGTTTTGTTTATGTTGCAGTGCCAGAGCCTCCCTGCTTCCGAGCACCTTTTCGCGGAGGCGGTCTTCGAGGCCATCGTCTCCCGGTTGCCCCTTTCTGGCCTTATCCAGGGCGGTTTCATACTCCAGCTTTGCCGCCCCGTATTCCCCGATTTTGAAAAAACGATCCCCTTTCTGCTCATACTCTTCGGGCCCTTTGCCCGAGAACAGCTTCAGAAACCCCACGTGATTGCCTCCTTATATCCCGAATCTCTCTTATTCTCTCTGTATCGCTGATCGGCAGCCCGGGCTCCGATTTGTTTTTCTTTATATGTCGATTATCCTGCCCGCTCCGCCCTCAATGCAGGCATCGGGGTAGCGTGCCGCTATCTCCGCCTTGAACTCGGTGCAGTGCGTGGGGCATATCACGTCTATTCCCTCCAGCCGTTCGAATTCTTTGGAGCCGTGAAAACCTCCGATCAGGGCATATGGTTTTCCATGAGTAGAAGCGGCCTCGATGATATCTCCCACGCCCGGGTGGGAGCACCCCGTGATGATAACCGGTCCCCTGTCCGTGGTAACGACGAGCGCCTGTTCGATCCCCCGGAGCTCTCCCGTTGAAAAGATCCCCTCCGAAATTTTCATGGTCCCCTTTACCACGATGACCTCCCTGGCCGAATCGGGCGGCGTACGGTACGATGGAGGAATATAGAGGGTGACGGCACTGTTTTTCTTAAGAAAATCAAAAAGTCCCCCCGTGTGGTCCCAGTCGGCATGGGAGATGAACACCGCGCCAATCGACGAAGGTTCGATATCCAGCCTCTTCATGTTGCCGAGGAGGATGGTCCCCTTCGCACCGGTATCGAAGAGGATCCTTCTGCCGTACGCCTCCACGAGACAGGAAAATCCCCAGTCGGCCCGGAGGTCTTCCCTGGATGTCTCGTTGTCGTAGATAATTGTGACCCTCATACGCCTTCTCCTTTTCGCCATTCGGGGGATAGCCACCCCTTCAAAACCGTATAATTACAATGGCATCCGGTTGACCCCTCCGGCTAAAGGCTGCCTACAGGGCGAGAAATTTGCCCGCCTTGATGCACCGGTCCCAGAAATCGTTCGATCCTCTGAGAAAGGCATTCTTGGGCAGGTAATCCCGCGCCACGTCGTCCAGGATCTGCGGCGACAGCTCGCCCTTTTCGACCAACTCCCGCCCGGCCCGGCCCGCGGCCTCTTTTATCGCTTTGATCGGTTCGGCGAGGATCTCCTTCAGGGTGAAGATGTAGCTCGACGGCCGCACCACTGCCCCCACGAAACGGGACTGCATGTTGCGGCACATGCGCTCCATGTGATCGATGAGCCCGTCGAAGTTGTCACGCTCGTAGAAGCCGCATACGCTGACCAGGACGACATCGGGAGGATTATCCCCGTACCTTCTCGGATGACGGTAGTGCCCGTCCACCAGCTCGAAATGGGGATCGGCGAGAGGGATCATGCGGTCCAGGAATGTCTTTGTCTGGGCGGTCATGCCGTCCACGTACAGGGGGGTCCCGATCACCAGGCAGTTCGCCCCGTGCACCTTCTCCAGAATCTCGGGCATGTCATCCTTGTGGACGCATACCCCGGGGGTCTTCACCCAGCAGTTATAACAGCCGATACAGTATTGAATCTTTTTTTTCTGCAGGAAGACCGTTTCCACCTCTGCCCCGGCCTCCCGAGCCCCCTCTAGGAAGGTTTCCATCAGTATGTGGGTCATTCCCTTCTTCGTGTTCGGACTTCCGTTTACCGCGAATATCTTCATCTGTAGCCTCCTTTTTTTATATCTTACCCGTGCCGTATCTTCATGATGATGATGTACAGGGTAAAGCTGAACCCTACGGCGTTTCCCGCTATGACAGGAATCGAGTGTATCAGCAGGCCGTAGACGAGCCACAGGAACAGGCCGGTTGCCAGGACCGAAAACGCTCCCAGTGACAGATCCTGGGTCTTCTTTGTCCGGTATATCTTGATAACCTGGGGCGTCATGGATATCGAGCAGATCACCGCCGCCATGAACCCGATTAGATCCGCTGTGTTCATAGATATTCTTTCAAACCTTTCTCTTCGAGATGTTCCACCACCCTTTTGACATCCTGTGAAGCCCCCCTCCGGCAGATGAGGAGCGAGTCGTCGGTCTCCACGACGATCAGGTCCTCCACCCCGATCAGTGTCACCATCTTTTGGGGGCTGTATACCAGGCAGTTCGAGGCCCCGGAGCGGATGACCCTTCCCCGCGTCACGTTGCCCTTCTTGTCCTTATCGAGGACATCCCACAGAGCGTCCCAGCTTCCTATGTCATTCCACCCGAAATCCCCCTCCAGCATGACGACATCGGGGGCCTTCTCCATGACGCCGTAATCTATGGAGACCGGTTCGATATCCCGGTAGATCTCGGAAAGGACCTGCGCCTCGCGTTTTGTGCCGATGGCCTCTTCTATTGCCAAAAGCCCCTCGTACAGATCGGGGAGCAGTTTGTGTATCGCGCCCAGCAGGGTGGATACCTTCCAGATGAACATCCCGCTGTTCCAGAAAAACTTCCCATCTTTGATAAACGCCTCCGCGGTCTCCGGGTCCGGTTTCTCGCGAAATGACCGGACCTGATATACCTTTGTTTCCCCTATGGTATCGGTCACCTTGCCCCGTTCCATGTATCCGTACCCCGTCTCGGCCCATCGCGGCCGTATGCCTATTGTGACGAGACAGTCTCTCTTCTTAACCATCTCGCGCGCCGCGATGAGTGAGGCCAGAAAGGGTTCCGTATCCGCTATCAGGTGATCGGAGGGGAGGACACACATGACGGCGTCGGGGTTTTTCTTTTGTATGTGTATCGCGGCGAGGCCGATGCAGGGAGCGGTATTCCGGCCGACCGGTTCGATCAGTATGTTCCCGGTTGGAATCTGGGGGAGCTGCGCTCTGATCTCGTCGCAGTGGCTGGCGCCGGTGACGATCAGGATGTTGTCCCGTGCCACGAGGGGGGTTATCCTGTCCACCGTATACTGTATGATGCTCTTCTCACCCGTGATATTCAGCAGGTGCTTCGGCCGCTTCTCTCTGCTCAGGGGCCAGAAGCGGGTTCCCTTTCCCCCCGCCATGATGACCGCGTACATAAATCTCTCCTTCCAAATCAGTAAAAAGGCACCCCCTGCCTTTCAATAGTCAACAGCGCGTGTTTTACTTGGTATGCCTCGGCTTTTCCTTCAGTTTTGATGCTGAGATATACTATCGTTATTGATATCAGAGTCAAGATTTATTTCTGGGATGAGAAGGATTGATACAAGATGGGTGCACACCGCCGTCTGAGTTGAGCGGCTCCATGGCTTTTTGCCGCCGCCCTCAATGCCGTTGGTAGCCAATTATTTGTTTTGCGCAAAGAAAAGGGTAGTGCCATTTCTCTTTTTCACATCAGTTTCTCAAGTGTAATCCTTGTTGCCCATCTAACAAATATCATGACATACTTACCACCAGCCAAATACATCCCCAGTAAAAAAATCAGGTTGAAACTTCGAGGCGATAGTGTGTGAGTTTTAGGGGATGGTCAACTCCTATGTCCCCTCTTTCACGACCGCGTGCGTACCCCCAGCACCGCTTCTGCCTGACTCAATCGTCACTCCGTCCGTACTTCATACATCTCTCCAAATCGCATCTTCCAATCTCCTGTACTATCTCTGTCCGTCTCATTGGCCACCCCCTGGTGACTATTTAAAAATGGGGCCATTATTTCATTGACACACAAATCTGTTTTCCCTATACTACCCCCGCAGGAAGGGAAGTCGCTACTTTAGAAGCTCTACACATCGTTGTATCCCCCCATTATGGAATGAAGAATATGGACCTATTGGGGTTCGTTAACGTGTGTTAGCAGCGGACCTAGCAAGGCAGTATTGTAGACTAGCGAGTTGTAATCTTAAGGACATAAGAATCTATGGCTCGAAAGAAAAGAGGATGTACAAGTGGATGATGATATTCTGAAACAGGCATTTGATCATGGGTTCGAATTTGAGAAGAATTACCATGGATGTGCACAATGCGTGATAGGCGCCGTATACGAACTGTTCCCGGAAATGTACAATGAGGATATCTTCCGTTCGGCCAGTGGTTTGGCTGCTGGAACCGGCTTGAGCACTCTGGGACAGTGTGGGGCCCTCTCCGGAGCAGTCATGGTTCTCGGACAGCTTTACGGGCGTGAACTTGGTGAAATAGAAGATCCCGATGGCAAAAGGTTTGAGGCATACAGACTGGCAGAAAAGATGGTTCATACATTCCTCAAAGAATATGAGACTGTATTATGTGGAGAGATTCAGAAGAAGCTCATGGGAAGATCGTTTTATCTGTTCGACCCCAAACAATTTGAAGCCTTTGAAAAAGCAGGTGGACATAATGACAAGTGCCCTTCTGTCGTGGGGAATGCCACTCGCTGGGTTGTCGAAATGCTTATTGAGTTGAGGAAAAGCAAAGAATGAAAGATAGCTCGATATGTCCCCTGCTCTCTGGCATCTTTATATTTGAATCCGTGGCTTTAATGCTTAATTACTGATAAATGCCTGATAATAAATGATAAATATGCCACATAAGACCTCACAATCATGCACCAGCTGGGCAAAGGTGAGGTTGATTAGATGCGGGTTTACCAAAGGGTATGAGAGATTGTCAAGTCATTCCGGCCTGGCGTTAATCGGAGCGCTTCTGAACAGAACGAGATTGAAAAAACGCCTTTCCGAGACAGTATTACCTTATGTGGTTTTTCAGCATAAAAAAGGAGGGTCATGCAAGCTATCAGCAAAATCAATAAGATAATTGAAGCGATTAGTGAATATTCTGGAAGATGGGCCTCATGGATCCTCTATGCCGGGATATTCATGCTGTCATTCGAGGTTGTCGCCAGGTATTTCTTCAACAGTCCAACTGTATGGGCACACGGTTACACGCAACGCCTCTTTGGCAGCTATTTCATCCTTATAGGGGCATACACCTTTGTTCATGGGGGACATGTCAGAGTAGACCTCATCTACGGAAAATGTTCTCCAAAGATCCAGAACATCCTGGACATTGTGAACTGTTTTTTCCTGATTCTCTGGAGCGGGATCCTGATCCCTGTAGGATGGAAGTTTTTCCTTAAGTCGTTTAAGGTTGGAGAGGCGGATGAAATGGTTCTTGCACACCCCATCTGGTGGGTGAAATTTTTACTGTTTGTAGGGATGACACTCATTTGTGCTCAGGGAATCAGTGAGCTGTTAAAGAAGATCATGGAGCTCTTGAAACTCAACCAAGGAAACGGGATGTTGAACAACGAGAGGATCGGGGGGAACAATGAGTCCTGAGCTTTTATTGACAATCGGAATGTTCAGCGGTCTGATCGTGGCGATCATGTGCGGTGTCTCTTTAGGCTTTGCAATGGGAGGAGTTGCCGTAGTAACCGCATATATTTTATGGGGTACTGGAGGATTTTTTCCTATCATAACAGGCGTGTTCAACTACATGTGGATGATTGTTCTCGCAGCTGTACCTCTCTTTGTTTTTATGGGGGTTGCTTTGGCAAGGAGTGATATAGCCAAAGACATGTACAGTGCATTCTATGTGTGGTCCGGTTCCCTCAGAGGCGGTCTGGCAGTCGGGTCCTGTGGATTTGCCGCGGTCCTCTCGGCCATGACGGGAAACTGCTCTGCGGCAACTGTTACCGCCGGGCTCGTGGGAATCCCTCCAATGAAGGAGCGAGGCTACAAAGATTCCATCATCTTTGGTACGATCTGTGCCTCAGGAACCATGGGAATTCTCATTCCACCAAGCATCACCCTGATCATCATCGGCATGATGACAGGGGAATCCATCGGAAAGCTCTTTGCGGGCGGTCTGACCGCTGGATTGTTCATTGTAGCTTTATTTATCATTTACATATTAATCAGGTCGTATCTCCAGCCCGATCTTGCGCCCGCGCGAGTTGATAAATCCTCCTTTAAAGAGAAGATAAATGCCGGTAAGGCTATTGTATTGCCCTTACTGGTTATTATTTCTGTACTCGGATCGATATTTTTCGGCATAGCCACACCCACTGAAGCCGCATCTATTGGCTGTGTTGCTGTTCTTTTATGTGTTGCGGTTCGCGGTGAACTTACCTGGACATTTATAAAAGACGTTATATATAGCACGTCCACTGTTACCGGTATGGTTTTATGGATTATGTTCGGGGCAGCAGGCTTTATCAGTGTTTATTGCGGCGGAGGCGGAGCGCAATTTATTCAGGATCTGCTTCTGGGTCTTGAAATAGGCCGTTGGGGCGTTTTCTGGACTACTATGGCAGCGGTATTCGTCTTGGGCATGTTTCTTGATCCGGTAGGAATCATCTTGCTCGTCCTCCCGATATTCTTTCCCGTTATGATGGAGCTTGGCTTCGATCCCATATGGTACGGCGTGCTTTTTCAGCTGAATCTCTGCATGGGCTATATTACCCCCCCATTCGGATATAATATTTTTTACATCAAAACACTGAGTCCTCAGACACCAATAGGGGTTATCTACGCGAGCGTTTTTCCGTTCATCCTCATAATGATCGCCAGTTTGTTCGTTATGGTTTATTTCCCTGCGATCATAACGTGGTTACCGAATATTATGATCAAAGTATAAGGTAAGGAGTTGAGGAGGCCTAACGTGGGCTTATTCCCAGGCAATGATCAATAAAAATAAAAAAGGAGGCGTACCATGGATGAGAAGAAGATGACAAGGAGAGATGTACTGAAGGTTGGTGCGGTTGCCGGTGTAACAGCAGCTGCTGGAACATTGGCATCTGCTACAAGTGTATTCGGAGCAGAAAAGAAAAAAAAGGCTAAATACAAGTGGAGGATACAGTGCCACTGGCCGGTCGGCGTGGAGTACTATAAGCTTCATTATGAGGGATACTGCAATCGGGTAAGGGAAGCAACCGACGGCGAAGTAGACATCACCCCTTACGCATCCGGCACGATCGTTCCCACCAAAGATTCACTGGATGCATGCGGAAGCGGACTATTGGATATGAACTATTGCTGGGGGGCATACTGGCAGGGGAAGATGCCGGTCGCGTCCTTGTTCTGTGGCCATACATTCGTATGGGAAAATTTCTCACAGATGTACTGGAACACTTTCGTGCAGGAGACGATGGATATCTACCGAGCAGCCTATAGCGAATTCGGCGTCCACCTGATTGGTCCGCAGGGCGTTGACGGCATTACGCTCTGGTCTAAGAGGCCCATCCACACCTTGGCCGACTTCAAAGGCCTCAAGGTCAGGAGTACGGGAACACCGGCCGATACCCTTAAGAAAGCAGGCGCCACGCCGGTATATTTCCCCGGATCAGAGCTTTATCAGGCGCTTCAGACAGGGGTATGCGATGCTGCCCATTGGGGTGCAACCTATACCGGCTATGAGATGAAGTTTAACGAGGTTACCAAGTATATCGTTCAACCTGACCTTGCGCGTGTCAGTAATGCTGAGATCATAATAAACAAGAAATTGTGGGATAAACTCCCCAAGGATATTCAGCGGATTTTAGAGGACTGTGCAACGGCCAATAGTTACTATCTGTTCGCCTATTGTGATTATATGAGCAAGATTGACATGCAGAAGTTTGTCAAGGAACAAGGCGGGCAGGTCAGTCAGTTGGATGATAAGACAGTAGAACAACTGAAAGTTTACTCGGATGAAGTACTCGATGAGTATGCAAAGAAAGACCCCAAATACTGTGGGCCCGTGGTGAAAAAATATAAGGAGATGTTTGCTCTAGCGCGTTAGAACATGTCCCATTGTCAGTAAACGAGGATTGAGCGGTGGGGCAGGATTGGTTTCTCATCCTGCCCTGCCTAATCCGGAAAGCGTTTGTAAATTAAACCACTGCCTGCCAGCACAAGCAGATTTTGAGTACGGCTGAAAGCCGATTGCTCATCCAAGACAATCACCTCTGGATCAACCGAGAGCTTCTGCCCTTGATGCTGGTTTTATTGAGATATTGCTGGGCGCGCACGTCTGTATGAAGCCTATGTCAAAGCTGTTCGCCTAAAGGCGAAGGTTTTAAACCAGGCGCATGGAAGAATAAAGCTACAAGAGTGATTACGGGGAAAGATCAGCTGTACTCTAGGAATGAGAGGTTTGAATAACTATCATTATTTGTCATTTCGACCGCAGGGAGAAATCATAACAGGTCTGTATCATTAAAATTTCTCGTCGCCTACGCTTCTTGAAATGACAAAATTCAAAGCTCTCAGAATGTAGAGCAGTAGTTGCTGATCTAAACGGATAGTATCAGATAGTTTTCTAACCCGGACAAGCCGTAACCAGAAAGATTTAGAATCTTGAATTTTCCAAAAGCGGACAGGGTGAAAATTTTTCTTGCCATTTTTGCAGGAACTTTACGCTTAAGGGGCTAATAATTATTTGCGTGTAGAAATGGAAGACATGCGCAGCGAAATGGAGGCAAAAATGATAGAACAGAAACCTGGGCCACTTTCCGGCCTGACCATACTGGACTTTACGTGGGTGCTTGCTGGGCCTCATACGGCGAAGGCGCTTACGGACATGGGCGCAAACAATATCAAGGTGGAGCAGTTCAAGGCAGGGGCAAATGAGAGATGGCTGCCTTTGAGAATGACCAATAACGGAGTAACGCAGAGTTCGTATTCTATCTACGATAATCGAGGTAAGAAAAGTATCTGTGTGAATCTGAAGAGTTCCAAGGGCATGGAGATCGTAAGGGATCTGGTGAAGAAGAGCGATATAATCGTCGAGAATTTTGCCCCTGGGGTGATGGATAGATTGAAATTGGATTACGAATCTTGCAAGAAGATCAAGAAAGACATTATCTACTGCTCTATCTCCTGTTTCGGCCACTGGGGTCCTTATAGCCATAAGCCTGGTTACGACATGATTGCCCAGGCCTCAAGCGGGTGGACCGCTCAGAGTGACCCTGAAATTATCGCCCCTGTCTCCATTGGAGACACAACGGCTGCAATGCATGCATGTTCCGCCATTCTTGCAGCGCTTTTTCACAGGGAAAAAACGGGAATCGGCCAAAATATAGATATTTCCATGATGGACTGCCTCTTCTCGCTGCACGAAAATACGCTCCCCTGGTACATGATCAGTGAGGCGTCGGGTGATCCGGTGTATCCTGTGAAGATAGGTGCAAAACATCCGGGATACGCACCATACGGTATTTACAATGGGAAAGATGGTTCCATAGCCATCGCATGCCTGACCGAGGCCAGATGGCCGCCACTTGTAGATGTCATGGGGCCGGAATATGCATGGCTGAAGGATGATCCCTGCGCAAAAGATGTTTCAACCCGTTGTTCCCAAGAAAATGCCCCGAAGATCCATGAAGCACTGGAAAATTGGGTGATGTCGCAGCCGTCCATTGAGGAGACAGAACGGCTGCTCGATGAGGCGGGCGTTCCTAGTCTTAGAGTCAGGGGTCTTGTGGAGCTTGCAACGGAAGATGAGCAGATCAAGGCACGTGAGATGATGCCCAGGGTCTACCAGCCGTTTATCGGGCCTATGATGATGTACGGAAGTCCGTTCAAGATGTCTGAAACTCCATGTGGTATCAGGGGCTATAGCCCGTTCCTTGGAGAGCATAATCGCGATGTTTTGAAGAATATGCTTGGGTATCCTGATAAGGTTATTGATTCGCTCTATGAAGAGGACGTGCTCTACCATGAGGAGGCTGTAGAAAGACTTCCCGAAGAGCTGAGCAAAATGAAAGGTCAGGCTTAATAAAAGACTCAGATGAGAAAGGTGATCAATATGAGTTCGGATTTGTTGGAGAGGCTGTTCTCCCTGAAGGGCCAAGTAGCCCTTGTTACGGGGGGATACAAGGGTATAGGCAGGATGTTTGCCGAGACTTACGCAGAGGCGGGTGCAGATGTTGCGATAGTCGCACGGAACCTGGAAGGCTGCCAGGCTGCCGCGAGGGATATTGCAGAGAAGTTTGGCGTGAAGGCAATAGGAAGATCCATGGATGTTCACGATTCCAAGGTTGTCGATTCTGTTGTGCAGGATGTGATGGATGAATTCGGAAAGATTGACATCCTGGTGAACAACGCTGGTGTGACGGGAAGTGAAAGGCCTGTTCTGAAAATGTCAGATGATGACATGGATGATGTGATGAATGTCGATTTTCGGGGTGTTTTCCTTACTTCCCGGGCGGTAGCAAAATTCATGGTTGAGAGGAAAAGCGGCAAGATCGTCAACGTCTCTTCAATCCTTGGCAAAATCGCCGCCCGGAACATGGCAGGGTACTGCGCAAGCAAGGCAGCTGTTATTCAGCTGACCAGGGTAATGGCCCTCGAATTCATCCGCGACAACATCCAGGTAAATACTTTGTGCCCGGGATATTTTCTCACTGAATTTAACCGGGATTTTTTCAATTCTGATGCAGGGAAGAGTATGATTAAAAAAATGATCCCGATAAACAGGGTTGGTGATCTTGATGAATTGAAATCAACAGTCCTGTATCTCGCAACCTGTCCGGCTTTCGTTACAGGTACCGAAATTTGCGCAGATGGAGGGCACACCGTGCCATAAACATTATCCGGAGTGTTGAAAAGAACAGACAGAAACATACAACGGCCAGGGTTAAGACAGGAAGTGCAACGGAAAAAACTTAGGAGGATAGGAAATGTTAAGAACCAAAGAGCAGTATCAGGAATGTTTGTTTAAGATGAAACCCAATCTATATATCGGTGGTAAGAAGGTAGGCAGGGATGATCACAGAATCAGGCCTGGAATCAACACCCTCGGCGAGACCTTTGATCTGGCACTTGATTCCAGGTACAAAGGAGTGATGACTGCAACGTCATCTCTAACCGGTGAGGAGATCAATCGATTTGCTCATCTTCCCCAAAATCCTTATGATCTTCTGCAAAAACAAAAAATGATCCGTATCTTGGCCCGCAGGGTTGGGGGTTGCATCCAGAGGTGTATGGGGCACGATGCCCTTAATGCACTGTCGATTTGTACCAAAGAAATGGATGAAGAATATGGTACAGATTACAGCAAACGATTTATCGAATACCTGAAATGGTATCAGGCGAATGACCTTGATGGAACCTGTTCTCAAACTGATAGCAAAGGAGACAGACTCAAGAGACCTTCTCAGCAGGAAAATCCGGATGCGTATGTGCATATCGTTGAAAAAAGGGAGGATGGCATCATTGTAAGTGGCACCAAGATGTCTATTACGCAGGCCGCCTATGCAGACGAACTGCTTGTGTTGCCGACAAGGGCGCTGATGGAAGATGATGACAACTATGCTGTTGCCTTTGCCCTTCCAGCCGACTGGGACGGTATTAAGCTGATCACTCGTCCCGTCTGGTTAAGGGAGAAGGACGAACCCGATGCCTGTCCCTTCTGTAAGTATGGTGTTTCCGATTCCGTTATTGTTTTTGACAATGTCTTTGTGCCAAAAGAAAGAGTTTTTATGTGTGGTGAGTGGAAATACGGAAGAAGGATGGCGCTCCTCTTCGCCGATTCGCACAGACATAGTTACAGCGGATGCAAACCGGGCGTATCGGATATCCTCTGTGGCGCAACTGCGTTAGCGGCAGATGCGAATAATGTCGCAAAAATGCCCCATGTACGGGAAAAGCTCTCCGAATATGCCGGTGCTGCTGAATTGGCCTACGCTGCCGGTGTAGCCTCCGCCGTGTATGGAGAAAAAACGTCCAGCGGAACATTCTTCCCAAATGAAACTTATGCAAATGTGGGGAGGAGAATGACCGGTGAGATGATTTATCATGAGTACAATATATTAACCGAAGTGGCAGGAGGTATATCGGTTACACTCCCCTTCGGTGAGGATTTTGAGGGTGAAGAGACAAAGAAGGACCTGGAGAAGTTTATCGTCAGGAACAGTTCTATCTCTGCTGAAGATTCTCTCAAAATCTGGAAATTTGTCGAAAATGTAGGCGCATCGCCAATGACTGCCTGGTATCTTATTGCTGGCGTGCATGGAGGTGGTTCTCCCGTTATGGAGACAATTGCTCTGAATCTTGGATTCGATTATAAAGATAGAAGAGATCTGGCAAAGTATCTTGCCGGTATCAATGATGAGCTCGATGACTCAAAGCTCCTTGCTTTGGAGCCCACATTTGGAGATGGACTAATGACGGAGCGTTAATGGCGGAGCGGCAGGATTTAAAGGGCTGGCATTTCAATGAAATGCTGCTGAGGTGTGAATCCTTGTTGTGCATACTACCGGTCTTGCCATTGGGGGTGCGTCAATGTGTGCCGGATGTGGATCAATCATGGCTTCTCTGTGGACAGAGAGGTCCAATCTTGAAGACAGAGACAGTTGTGCTCAGTGTATCATAGGTGCTGTATATGAAATGTTCCCCGAAATGCAAAGTGAAGAAATCTTTAGATCAGCAATCGGCGGGGCCACGCTCATGACCCTTGATGCTTTCGAGTTTATCCGATGTTTTCTCCTGCACATCCTTCCGGGGATGTTGATCAGCCGTCTGCCGTCAAGTAATTTTCAGTACCGACGCTCAATATCAATCTGATGGCAGGAGACGCTTCTAAAAAATCCCTGAGATAAATCGTCCAACACAGCCCGGGGAAAATCAGGTAATCGCGCGATTTCTGTTTGATGGAGGCTTGTTGAACAGCACGACTATTGACGCAACAAGACATCCCGCTGAGGCAATCGTAAACGATGTGGCCCATGCATCAATCCCTGTGCCGGAGGCAATGGCGGCATCCTTGAAATAACCCGCTATCTGGGGCCCCGCGACCCCGGAAAGCCCGGAAGCCAGAAATACCCAGCCATAGTTTTTCCCGACCGTGGTATTGCCGAAGTAGTCTGCTGTAATTGCAGGAAAAAGGGCAAAGATGCCGCCATAATTGAATCCGATAATACATGCGCTCGCGATCAGACCTGCATGGGTTCCTCCGAGCTTAAAGAAGAAAAACATAATTATGGACTGAAAGAGGCACAAAAGGAACAGGGAGAACCTTCTCCCGATCCTGTCGGAAAACGATCCCCATAAAATGCGTCCAAGCCCATTGAACACGGCATACGAGGCCATGGCCGTGCCGGCAATGTATGATGCCGCAATCGGGTCGATACCTTTTGTAGAGAGGATGTCGATACCGAAAAGCTTGATGCATCCGATTACCATCATACCTGCCATGGAACTCAGGAAAAAGGTAAGAAAGACCATATAAAACTGAGGTGTTTTCAGCATCTCTGAGCTTTCAAAGGCAATGCTCCCTTCCTTGGATGCATTGGTATCAGTACTCTTGGGAGGTGAAAATCCCTTCGGGAGCCATCCCTGAGGGGGGTTTACCATAAAAAGACTGCCGAGAAGCACCAGTGACAAATATATGGTCCCGTACAGGATAAAGACACTTTGAACGCCGCCCAGGCTGAAAAAGTCGAGTCTGTCAAGCAGATTAAACCAGGACCCGGCAGACTTGACCCAGATGATGGCTCCCGAGCCGTATCCGGCAACTACAAGACCTGTTACGAGGCCTTTCTTGTCTGGAAACCATTTGATACCCACGGCAAGGGGTATTACGTAGGCCATGCCTGTGCCTGATCCGCCCATAAGCCCGATGAAAACCATCTGCCAGAAAAAGTTTTCCCCGAAAAGTCCACCCAGGATGTACCCAAGGCCAAGGAGAAGTCCACCAGATACCGTGAGTGCCCTGGGTGAGAATCTTTCCTGTAAGCGTCCGGATACAATTGCCATTATCCCAATACACATGGCTGCAAGAGAAAAAACACCCTGGGTCTGTTGAACAGAGAAGGCATAAGGGCCGCCTGGATCAATGAGCAAAGGGGTGAACACCGACCACGCATATATTGCGCCTAAACACATATGGATTGACAGCGCTCCCGCTATAATCCACCATCTATTCAGCACGTTGTTGCTCTTTATCATCAAAACATATCAGTTTCTTTTGTGAGAGTAATCGGAACGTAAAAAATAAAATCTGCCTGATCGGTCAGGTCGTTAAGGATGCCCAGTATTATTCAGCCGCATAAAACTTCAGACTCCTGTCTGGAGATGTAGCGGAAGCCTGGAGGGCTCAAACGGGTTTAAGCTTGTAACCCAATGAAGCCTCCAGCTCCTGCTGGGGGAGTTTCACTATACGCTGTCGATTCCGGGTTTTTTCATGAACTTCCTGTATTTTTTACGCATATACCTCCTATAAATTGCACCATTTCCTTAATAGTTCAGAATATATTTCAAAAGATTGTTCAATCTTTGAAATGCAGCAGTATTCATCTGTTTTATGTGCCATCTGGGCCTCTCCCGGACCCAGAATTACTGTTGGAACATTCTCATACGCCGGCGTGAGGACTGAAGCATCAGTGAAATAATTCACTCCACGGGGCCCAGGGCGTTCACCCAAAAAGGGAGAGGTTATATCAAAAACTTTCTGCACCCATTCAAGCTCCGGGTCAGTTGCCACACTCCCGACATCTACAATTCTTTTCAACAGCACATCTTCTCCAAGGCAGGATTTCATCCATGAAAAAATATTTTCATTCGTTTGACTGGGAATTGTCCTGATATCGATCCCAATTGTGGTTCTGTCCGGCACTGAATTGATATTCAAGCCTCCTGATATCGTTCCGACATTGAGCGTTGGTTTTCCCAGCAAAGGATGGGCAGAAGCAGGAAACTCGATTTTCATGAGCTTCCTGAGGACATCGACTGCCTTATAAATGGCATTTTCACCCTGATCGGGCATGGACCCGTGAGCTGTTATGCCGGTGGTTTGTGCTTCCAGCCAGAGCGCTCCCTTATGGGCGATCAAAGGGTAGTTTGATGTAGGTTCTGCTACCACAAGTGCCCCCGCTCTCCCAAGCGCATTATTCAATCCTGCAAGATGCTTTGCTCCCTGGCTTCCCGTCTCCTCACCGGCAGTAATAACCAACGTTATTGGTGCATTGTTCTTCGCAGTCTTCAAAATAGACACAGCGGCAAGAATCATCGCAGCAACGCCGCCCTTCATATCGGTAGACCCTCTCCCGTAGATCTTGTCTCCACCGATCTCACCTTTGAACGGATCTGTATGCCACGGTGATGCTCCCAGGGGAACCGTATCGATATGCCCCGTAAAACAGATTGGCAACTGACCCCCGTTTCCAGATCGGGCAACAAGGCTCGTCCTTGCCTCTTCAAACTCAAAGAGTCTCACTTTGAAACCACCGGCTTCCAGGAGCTTTGCAATATAATGCGCGCACTTTCTTTCCTGACCGGGTGGATTGATCGTGTTAAAGGATATAAGTTTCCGAGTCAAGGCTATCAGATCTGAAGATGTGCTCATGTTTCCTCCCTGATTTGAAAATCAATTTTTTTCTTGAAAATAGTATCGATTCAATAAGCAGCCTTGGCAACCCTTGACTTGCAAAATACCTTGCCGTCAATGCAAAAGCCAATCCAGGACTGCGGCTCGGTCGCCATGGACCATGGCCGAGACTGCTCTGTAATATCAAAATAGGTCTGCCAGCCTAGCATAAACCGGCGAAGATTTTTCACTGTTACTTCGATGCGTCTCCCTCGAACCCGGCAGGTGGTTTCTCGAATCCTGTTCTTAACACGCTTGATCGATTTGGAACTGATCTTCCTGTTCAGTCATTTGCTGAAGGTAAAACCCAGAAACTGGTGTTCCCATGGCCGGCAGGGTCTGTTTTGGTTGATATGCCGAGGTTTTCCCTTCAGCTTTGATGTGCCGATATACTATCGTTATTGCTATCAGAGTCAAGATTTATTTCGAGACAAGAAAGGATTGATGAAAGATACGAAAAAAGAGTCGCTGTTGTCACTATTTTTTATATTTTTTGCACTTGCACAAACACGCCAGCGATTTGTGGCCAGGTGAAGTGTCTGGTTAGCCGATCTTATTTCACGCCCTTGACTACAACAAAAGCGCCCTTCCCAAAGTTATCCAGAATGGTTTCTGGCAATTCTCCGGGAATAAGGGTCTGCCTGATTTTTACGATCTCAAAGCCCACATCTTCGAGATACTTCAGCATCTCTTGAGTAGAGAAGAAAACGGCATCTTTGTAAAATTTACTTTTTTCTCTTTTATCCACATACTGTCTGCCCAGCTTGCTTTCCTTATCTACAAATCCTATGATGATACACCCGCTGGGCTTCAATACCCTAAACGTTTCTTTGAAAGACTTGATAACATCATCAACAAAACAGATGGTCGTTACCATCAGTACAAAATCAAACCTGCCGTTAGAAAAAGGCAGCTCTTCCGCTACGCCGGGAAAAACGTTGATGCCCTGTATTCTAGCTTTGATTGCCATCTTTTCCGAGGGCTCAACCCCGATTTTTATCCCAAGTGGTGCAGCGAATTTCCCGGAACCGACACCCACTTCCATACCTTCCGCTCCAGATGGAGGAATAAGCTGGCGAATTGCTCTCAATTCAGCTTCATAAAAATCAGCGTTCTTCCTAAACCATTCGTCATACGCATCGCTGTGTTTTTCAAACGGTTCTATTTTTGGCATACGAAACTCCACGGCAGTTCACAATGTATTGAGCAACGGGATAGGAAGGAGTCTCGCAACTCCCCTCCCCCCCACCACCGGGCATACGGATCACGTACCACGGCGGTTCGGTTGATTAAGTCGGTTT
>CAZNBR010000011.1:0-25775 GCA_964571315.1 uncultured Syntrophaceae bacterium | reverse complement strand
TCGACCTTTCCCGAATCAATAAGGATATCGTACGACCACCCCCCGCCGAACTTGTCGCCGATGGCTTCCGTGTCCAGCTTGACCTGGTCGTGTTCCCTGAAGTAGTTGAGGAACGCGGTTTCTATGTTGATCCGGGTCATCCCCGCCACCGAGACGGCGATGAGGATACCGACGATGATCAGCACCTTGTGGTAGTGAATGATGGCGCCTTTCGCCATCAGGGCGATGATCCGGTCAACCACCGTTTTTTTTGCTTTGTCCTCGTGGAAGAGGACGGAAGGCCCTGTCCCCGGGAGGAGCACGAGGCAGGCGGGAATCAGGGAGCAGGAGATAAAGACGGCGAACATGACACCGATAGCGGAGGCAATCCCCCACTCGCGTATGGCCGAGACCTGGCTGGTCGCCAGTGTCATGAAGGCGATGAAGGTGGTCAGGCCGGCCAGGAGTACGGTCAGTGATATGTGGGTCATCGATTCGTAGAGTCCAGCCCGCTTATCCATTGTCATGATGGTGTTAAAATCGGCGTAATATTGGTTGAGGAGGTGGATGGCGTACGAGCTTCCCACGGCGATCATCAGGGGCGGAATGGACACGCCGACCGGGGTGATCCGGTATCCGATGTACCCCATGAGACCCAGGATCCACAGCTCTGCCAGCCCGAGTGTGACAAAGGGGAGCACAACCCCCCGGAGCGACCTGAAGTTGATATAGAAGACGATGGCAACAACCAGGAGAACGAGGGGGATATTCCTGAACAGATCCACGTGCATATACTCGTTCATCCACATGTTCACGACCGGGACGCCCGAGGATATGATGGTAAAATCGCCGCGGTAGCTGTCGGTAACCTCCGTCATTTCGCGTATGGCCGGGTCCTGGTCGTCGAGGTTGATAAACTTGATAACGACGCAGAAATCGGTTATCTCCCCGGTCTGAGCGTCTCTGCTGTAGAGCCCCTTTTCGAAGGAGGGATTCCGCTCCAGCCTCTGCCTGAATTCCACGATCTCCTCTTGGGAGGAGGGGAGTATCCGTCTCCCGCTGTCATCCTTTTCGACAAGGTCGTACGTCTCGAGGGTATCATTTTCGCCCTTTATGTCCTCCGCCGTCAGGGGGGAGACGATCGTGTCGACGATCTCCTTTTTCTTGAAGTCGATGGAACGGAGGATCTGCCCGCGCAGCTTTTTGAGACCGCGTACGCCTATCAGATCGGTTTTGCCGGATGTCCCTGCCTTTCTCGCCAGCAACCGCTGAAAGGCCGGATCATCGTCAAATGCCGCCATCAGATCGCCGTACCGAATCTCTCCCCGCGATGCCATGGAGTCGAACCTCTTCAGTCGGGAGGTCTCCCTCTCCTCGTTGAAGTCCTTGTATTCCTCCAAGTCGGAGATGAGGAGATCGAGCTTTCGGAAGGTTTCAGCGCTCCACAGATTGTCCGAGGTTACGGCCATGATGGCAAACCGTCCGTTATCTCCGTAGATATTTTTCATCTCATTGTAATAGATGTACTCGTGGTCATTTTTGGGCATGAAGGATTCGACGGAATTATCAAATTCCAGTCTGGTTATTCCGGGGATCAGGACCGCTGTCAGAATGGCCAGCAGAATCAGTATGAGAACCGGTCTTTGCAGGACAAAGTGGATATATCTGTTCATAGAATAACCTGCCGGCGGATGTACGTTGTGCTTACCCTGGGGTGCAGATGGAGTACCTGTATCACGTCCCAATGTCAATCGGTTTTTAACGCGTGACGTAACCCCGGAAGAGGGAAGGGCCACCCACCCTTCGGTTTTCTCTCTTGCTTTTCCACAAGCGGATAATCTAGTATAGAAGGGTATGTATGGGGAATATATACGGGTGCAATATCCGGACGAGAGGAACGGACAATGAAGGTAAGCAGTGTGGCGAAGATGAGAGACCTGGACTGGACGGCCATTGAGAAATTCGGCATAAAGGACGAACTGCTGATGGAGAACGCGGGTCTCGCCACGTATGGCGTCATCCGAAACGAGGTCGGCATAGAGGGCCGGAGTTTTGTTGTCTTCTGCGGTGTGGGGAACAACGGCGGTGACGGCTGTGCCATCGCCAGGAAGATACATTCAAACGGCGGACAGGTCAGGGTGTATATCGTCGGCAACCGGAAAAAATTTACGGGCCCGGCTGCGATGAATCTCGCCATTGTCGAACGCCTTTCCATCCAGGTCGAAGAGCTCAGGGATGCCGCCTCCGCGGAGGCGGCTGTTTCCGGCTCAGATGCGATCATAGACGCGATCTTCGGGACGGGTCTTGCGAGGGACGTTACGGGCCTCCATCGTGAGGTCATAGACCTGATAAACGCCGCCGGGAAGCCGGTCTTCAGTGTCGATATCCCCTCGGGTGTCAACGGAGACACGGGGATGGTCATGGGCGCGGCGGTGAAGGCGGACTGTACGGTAACCTTCGGCCTCCCAAAAGTGGGAAACATGCTCTTCCCGGGATACGGCCTGTGCGGCAAGCTGTACGTGACCCACATCTCCTTTCCTCCTTCTCATTACAACAGCGATTCTATAAAAGTTGAGATAAACGCCCCGCCACAGCTTCCGCCGAGGGGGGCGGAGGGGCACAAAGGGGACTTCGGCGATGTCCTCACTATCGCGGGGGCCGCCGGCTACTTCGGGGCCCCGTATTTCGCGGCCTTCTCCTTTCTGAAGGCGGGAGGGGGCTACTCGCGCCTCGCAGCGCCGCGATCGATCACGCCTCATCTGGCGGTCAGGGGAAGCGAGATCGTCTTTGCCCCCCAGGAGGAGACGGCCTCCGGGAGCATCGCCCTTACAAATAAGGCCGCCCTCCTGGAACTGTCACAGAAGGTGGATATGGTTGTCCTGGGCCCGGGGCTGTCGCTTGACGAAGAGACACAGAACCTGGCCCGTGAACTTGCCCGCGGGATAGAAGTGCCCCTCCTGATAGACGGGGACGGGATTACCGCCCTGTGCGCGGATCTCAGGATTATAAAAGAGAGAAAGGCGCCGACGATCCTGACGCCCCACCTGGGTGAGCTGTCCCGGATCACCGGGATCGGCGTCGAAACGATACAGTCAAACCGGATAGAAATATTGCAAAAGGCCGCCTCCGACCTGCAGGCGATCATCGTCATGAAGGGCGAGCACTCGCTGATAGGATACCCCGACGGGAGGGTTTTTATCAACCTCAGCGGCAATGCCGGGATGGCGACCGCCGGATCGGGCGACGTGCTCACCGGGACGATTGCGGCGATGTTCGGACTGGGCCTGCCCCTCGAAGATGCGGTTAGGAAGGGCGTATTCATACATGGTTTTGCCGGCGACCTCGCCGCCGAAGATGAGGGCGAAGACGGCATAACGGCCTCGGATATCCTGGAGTATCTGCCTCTCGCGGTGAAGATGGACCGTGAGGGACTGGACGAAGATCTTCGCGTGAAGTATGAGGGGATGATCGTGATATGAGGCAGGAGTCTATCCGGGGAGTGTGATATTGAGGGCGTACTGGAGCACGACGTAGACCAGATACACCCCCAGCAGCCATACCCCCTGCCACCGCCTGAACCACCCGTCCCTGTTCATAAAGATGAAGGTCCGGAAGGAGTAGAGGATAATCAACATCGCGGGAAAATGGAAGGTGAAGAAGTTCGGCGGTATGGAGAGCGGCCTGACTGTCGCCGAGGCGCCGATGACAAAGAGACAGTTGAGAACGTCGGCCCCCACGATATTCCCGACGGTGATCTCCGGGTGACCCTTCCGGATGGAGGATATGGCGGTCATCAGCTCGGGCAGTGAGGTGCCCAGGGCCACCATCGTGGCGGCTATGACATCCTGCGGCACACCGACCCTGAACGCGATCTCCGCCGCCGCGGGGACCAGGAGACGCGCCCCTGCGACGACCAGCAGCAGCCCCCCCACGATCATCGCCCAGCAGATGCCCGGGTTTTTAGTCCCGACGCCGTCCTCTTCTTCATCCGCGCCGGCACTCTGCCGCGACCACCGGTAGGCCAGGTACAGATACACCCCGAGGAGTATCAGGAAAAAGAACCCCACCCACCGGTGCAGTACCGGTTGTCCGGCCATCGAAACGAGGGCATAGACGGAAATGATGACCAGGAGCGTGGCAACCCCGACCTGCACCCAGCCGGTCCGGTCGAGGATGAAACGGTTGACCGGGATGGGCGCCAGTATGCACGCAAGACCGAATATCAGGCCGGTGTCGGCGACGATCGAACCGACGCCGTTTCCCAGGGCGAGGCCAGGGTCTCCCATCCATGCCGCCATGACCGATACGGACGCCTCGGGCGTGGTAGTCCCGAGAGAGATAATGGTTGCGCCGATCACGATCTTGGAAAGACCGGTCCGCTGCGCCAGCGCCACGGCGCCGTCCACCATCCAGTCCGCGCCCTTCGACAGGAGCGCTATGCAGGCGATAATCACGATCAGCAGGAAGAGAGTAGAGGCCCCCGCCATCAGATCGTGAAGGACATTCGTGTCCCACAGCCAGTGAAGATATTCCATGTGACAATCATCTCCAATAGGTCATGATTCATGAACAACAGGCTGTCGGCGGCAGACCCGTCACCGTGGCCATGCTATTGCTTTAGATCGGCGATGAATGTGTTGGAAGATTCAATCGATGCATTCATCACTTTGACCAGTCCGTCAATCTTTCCCCGCAGGGTTGAAAATTCAACCTTGAGGGAGGCAATCGCCTGGGTGTTGAGGTTGTGTTTCAGAAACAGTACGTTGTCGTAAAAGGTGCCGAGCACCGGCTTCATGCCCTTTTCGGCCTGGTGCATGCTGGCGAGCATTCTCCGGTACCGCGCCCGAGTTGTCTCCAGCTGTTTTCTGCTCGCCTCGCGCAGCTCGGCGCTCTTGTACATATCCAGTTCATCTTTCCATTCGTCGAAGAGGGCGTCTGCAACCGATTCCACCCTGTCGATTCTCGAGGACACCTCTTTGGCCGCCTTTTCGCAGTCTTCATACTCCGCGTTCAGTTTCTCATATGCCTTTTTCAGGTCGGTATCCTCCAGCCGGACGACGGAGGCGAACTGTTCCAGGGCGGACTTGAACTGCTTCTGGGCTTCGACCTGGGAATCCCGCGCATTCTTGACCCGGTCGATGAGAATATCACGTTTGTGAATCCCTGCCCTCTCCATCGCCTCATAATACGTTGTGGCGCATCCCCCGAACAGGGGGAGGGCCAGGGCGGCGACCAGGATCAACCGGGCAGGTATACGGGGTGTTGTAATCATCATCATCATCATCATCTTCTTCTTTCCTTATGGCCCCTGCAGCGGCCCCTGTATCTTCTCAGGCCCGGAAAACGGTTACGATACCGATAGCGATGAAACCGATACCCGCGATGACGGAAAGATATTTCTCGCTGATATAATTGGAAACGAAACTGCCCGCGAGGACGCCGATTGCCGACGCGACGATGAGGGCCAGGGAGGCGCCCATAAAGACGGTCAGCTTGCTCACGCCCTTGTCCGTCGCGAAAAGCATGGTGGCCAGCTGCGTCTTGTCACCCAGTTCCGCGATAAAGACAGCGGAAAAAACAACAGAGAGGGTTTTTAAATCCACAATGTTTCTCCTTATTCGAATATGCGAAAATACAGCGTGCATGGAGGCCCGAAGGCTAGCTTCACCGCGTGACTAAACCCACCAAAGCGCCACGATCAATCAGTTGCGTAGGCCATTTTTATCAATCGGGGTATTACCATGAACCTGCCCATGATGTTGCATCCCTTTTCTGTGGCATTCTACCGGGTGGTGTGCGCGAAAGGCAACAAAAAAACAGTTTACCGCCCGGGTTCGGTTTGCTCACGATATCGTATATGATTCGAACAGCCGGCGCTGCGTTTTACGACCGAAAATAGATCACTTAAAAAAGACCGTTGACAAAAACTAGTGAAACATGCAACATGCCTTTCTGGCACGCATCTGGCGGAACGTTTACAATGCCTGCAGGAATCATTCGGCATGAAACAAAGAGACAGAGAAGACAAACCATGATCGTTGATGCTCATACCCATATCTATCCCGATAAAATCGCTCTAAAAGTGGTGGAGTCTGCCCGAGCTCATCTGGGGGAGTCTGTTTCTTTTATCGGTGATTTTACCTTAGCGGACTTGAAAAACGTGATGAAGCGCAGTGGCATTGATGCCGCAATTACGTTTTGCGTGGCCAAACAGCCGAAAGTCGTTAAGTCGGCCAATGATTTTATCATCGAGGCCACAAACAACAAGACCATCTTCGGTTTCGGCACCATCCATCCTGATATGGAGGAACCGGTAACCGAGGTGCGCAGGTTAAGAGAAAAGGGACTGAAAGGCATCAAGTTTCACTCTCTCTTTCAGCTTACAGGAGCAGCGGACAAGAGGCTGCTGCTGATCTATGAAGAGATGGAAAAGCTCAATATGATAGCATACTTTCATGTTGGTAGAGATCCGGGCGATCCATCTTCACCTTCCCTGACAACCCCCCAGAGCATTTCTTTTGTAAAAGATCGATTCCCCCGCCTCAAAATTGTCGCGGCTCATCTTGGCGGCTTCCTTGAGTTGGAAGAAGCCGCTCAGTGGGTTCACGGGAAAGATATCTATATTGACACCTGCTGGTCTCCCAATGTCCAGGCACTGAATTCCCGGGAGATTACTGAAATCATCAAACGGCACGGCGTCGATAAAGTCCTTTTTGCCAGTGATTACCCTTCTACAACGGACATCGCTGCCCAAATTGCGTGGCTGAAGGATTTGTTAAGCCCGAAGGAGCAGGAACTGATTTTCGGGGAGAATGCCCGGAAGCTCTTGGCCGTGTGAGGCAAACCCTTACAGGAGCATCACCCATGAAAGGAGAAGAGAAATGGATTTTAGATTTACGCCGGAACAGATCCAACTGAGAAAAATGGCGAGAACATTTGCCGAAAAAGAGATTGGGCCGATTGCCGATGAAGTGGACGCCTCGTACGAATTCCCCGCCGAGGTGATCAAACGTATCGCCAAGGCCGGGTTTTTTGCCTATGTTGTTCCCGAGGCATACGGAGGCAAGGGTGTTTCCTCGGTCAATATCTGCATTTTGCGTGAAGAATTTGCAAAGATCTGCACCAACCTGGATGAAGTCTTCGTCATGCAAGGGTTGGGCAGCAACCCAATCACCCATTTCGGCAATGAAATGCAGAAAAAGAGATTCCTCACCCCTCTGCTGACCGGGGAGAAGGTCGCCAACTTCGCCTTGACGGAAAGTGTCTCCGGGTCCGATGTGGCCGGCATCAAGGCCACCGCCAAAAGGGATGGGGATGATTATGTCCTGAACGGCGTGAAGTGCTACATGTCCAAGCCTGGACACACGGACACTGCAGTGGTCTTTGCCAAGACCGATCCCCAAGCGAGAGGCAAGGGGATCTCAGCCTTTATCGTCGATCGCGCCGAGTCTCCCTATAAATATAAAGAAGAGAAATTGGTCTTTGAATGCAATATCGGCGAGATGATTTTTGAAGATACTCGCGTTCCCAAGGCCAATCTCCTGGGCGAAGAGGGGCAGGGGATGCGGATCGCCTTGAGCAATCTGGACATTTACCGGCCAACGGTTGGGGCTTTTGCCCTGGGCATGGGGTGGCGCGCCCTGGCCATAGCCCTGGAATATGCCAAGAGCCGCGACATGTTCGGGCAGAAATTGATCGATTTTCAGGCAAGCCAGTTCAGATTGGCGGAGATGAAAATCAGCATGGATGCGGCCTCTCTCCTGGTCTACCGAGCGGCCTGGCTGGCCGATCATGCGCAGGAGAGGACCACCCTCGAAGCTTCGGCGGCCAAGTATTACGCGACCGAAGTGGCGCAAAAGGTCGTAGATCAGTCTCTGCAGTTTTGCGGCGGTGCAGGTCTCCAGAAAAGATCGCGAATAGAACACATCTACCGGGCAGTCAGGGCGCCCCGCATCTATGAGGGGGCGTCGGAAATTCAACTTCTGGTCATCGGGAGAGAACTAGTGCGACTGCCGAAGTTGGAGCATGATGAACGGCTATAACGGCAGTTTCTATGAAAGGTTCAGCTTCCGTATAAAAGAAGTTCCCCGCCCAGGTTCGGTTCGCTCACGATATCGTGTATGAGTCGAACAGCCTGCGTTCCGTCTCCCCCGAGATCGTGGCGGTCACCTCCACGAAAGGAGCCAGGGGGGAGTGCTCCAGCTTGCCCCTCAGCAGTTGATCAACCTGGAAGATCCCGGCGGAATTGGAGAGTTTGATCTCGATGCAGACCGGTTTCTTTGTCCCTTTTATGATATTGACCTCGTCCACGGCCTGCGCGGACACGGAATGGATATTGATCTGTCCCGACTCAAAGGGGATCCGGGAACGTCCCAGGGTCATATCCGTCGCGTCGGCTATCTTCAGGACGCCGGCCTCGATCGTCAGGCACGTCTCGTCGGAACCGTGGGCAACGATGGCATGCAGGGTCTCGGACACCATCGTCGTCAGGTCCGGCTCGTCGTAGATCCCCTCCAAAAGCTCGCGCACCTTGCGAAAGGCTATAAAGAGACTGTATCGCTCATGGTGGTCCCGATGCACCGCGATCCCCGCGTCATGCAGACAGGCCGCCAGCACCACGATCAGCTCCGCATCCTCAGGGGTCAAACCGTGATTCGTGACGACACTCGGCTCAACGCCCCCCTTGACCAGGAGGCGGACGATGCGCAGGGCGGCATTGGCCACGATACGGATATGCACCGCGCCGTGGTCGCTCATTCCCAGACGGTCAACGGCATTGATATTCGCGCACTTCCAGATCTGAAACAGCTCCCGGTCCGCGTTGATCCTTCCTCCCAGAGCGTGCAGCTTCTTGTTGTTGCGCACGGGTATCTTGAATTCCATGGGAATCCCTCGCTTCATATGGTTGACGCCTGTCACCGGGCGCACCGTTCGGGCGCCGCCCTGCGTGACGACACGCGGTGCACCTCTCAGCCCAGGAGGCGATTCTCTCCGGAGAGGACCTGAATCTCCGCAATGTTCTGGCTGCACTCTATGCAGCCCAGATAGTGACCGCCGTTGTCCCTGAGCGCAAAGTATTGAATAAGGACCTTCTGCTTCCGGCCTCCTTCGCCGATGGGGAGATCGATCCAGAAGCTCGCGCTGTCACGCGTGCCGGCCTTCATCTCGCCGAGGATCGCCTCGACCTTGTCCAGGCTCTTTTTCGGGTGGCAGTTCCGTACGTTTCGGCCGACAACGGTTTCAGGCCGCTTGAATATGCGGGTCTCATGCCTGTTCCATGCCAGCACCTCATCCTTCGCATCGACAACGGAAAACTCGATGGGAATCGTTTCCAGCATGGCCTCAAGAACCTCTTTCGATACCGAACCTATCATAATATCGCCTCCCTTTCATTCAGGACCATTGCCATTGCCCGGCACGGTGCCCTGATATGTTGGTAGTAGACGGGTCCATCCGCCCCTTTTCAGGTTTCGAGACAATGCACACAGCATCTGTCTAGTGGCGGGATCGTCTTTCTCTCATACCAGACTGGAGGTCTTCTGACAATCAGTATCTCAATTTTCAGTAGAGTTCTCAGCCGGATAGGCAGACTCAGGATCCCCTCCGGGCGAAGAAGCCTGCATGGCGCGGGTGCGCCGAATGGGAAAGAGCTCTGGGGTTTCCGATACGAGTGTCTCACCTTGCGGTTCCATCAAAGATGTACTACAATCAAGACCTACAAACCGGTCTGGTAAATCGGTACTACTGTTAAGTCAACGATACTCTGTCATTTCGAAGGAGTCTTCACGACTGAGAAATCCTGGATTTCTCCCTGCGGTTGAAATGACATTTCTTGGTTGGCACGACACTACAGGAGTTTGATAATCATGGCGATCTCACGGAAGATAGAAGGGTTCATGTCGAAATCTTCCTGGATACGGAGGATGTTTGAGGACGGAATAAAGCTGAAAGAGAAGTTCGGCGCGGAGAATGTGTTCGACTTCAGCCTCGGAAATCCGAATGTAGACCCCCCCGACAGGTTCCGGGAGCTTCTGGCGGAGATCGTGGGGGAGTGCGAGTGCACACCGGGCGCCCATATGTACATGCCAAATGTGGGGTACGCGGACACGAGGTCTGAGATCGCGGCCCATCTCTCCCGTGAGCATTCGGTGGCGCTGTCTGCGGACCATATCATCATGACCTGCGGCGCGGGGGGGGCGCTCAATGTCGTTTTCAAGACCCTTTTCGATCCGGGAGATGAGATCATCATCCCGAAGCCCTTCTTTGCCGAGTACACCTTCTACGTGGATAACCATGACGGCGTCCCGGTTTTTGTGGAGACGAACGAGGATTTTTCTCTGAACCTGGATGTCATCGAAAAGGCTATAACCGAAAGAACGAAGGTGATCCTGATCAATTCCCCGAATAATCCGACCGGAAAGGTATACGACCAGGCATCTATCGAGGGGCTTTCATCGCTTATCGAAGAAAAGCAGCGGGAGCTTGGCACAGAGATCTGCCTCGTTTCCGATGAGCCGTACAGCACGATAGCCTACGATGGGATCACGGTTCCCAGCATCCTGAAGGCCTGCAAAAACAGCCTGATGGTGACGTCATTTTCCAAAAGCCTGTCCGTGCCGGGCGAGAGGATCGGCTATATCGCCCTCGGCCCCGATATAGCTGATGTTGAAAAGCTTGTCGGGGGGCTGACCCTCTCCAACAGGATACTCGGTTTTGTGAACGCGCCGGCGCTCATGCAGCGGGTCGTCGGGCGGATGCAGGGGATCTACGTCGATGTCGAACACTACAGGAAAAAACGGGAGCTGCTGTGTGACGGCCTCTGGCAGGCAGGTTTCGAGTTTGAAAGGCCCGACGGAGCCTTCTACCTCTTCCCCAAGACGCCGATAGACGACGATGTAAAATTCGTTCGCGCCCTGCAGGAAAAAAATATACTTGTCGTGCCGGGGAGCGGGTTCGGGGGCCCCGGGCATATCCGTATTTCTTATTGCGTGGACGATGCCACAATTATACACTCAATGGATGGATTCGCATCGGTAATGAAACAGTACCGCTAGGAGGGCAGGAAGAGAGAGTCATATGATAGAACATCGACCGTGGGGAGATTATGAGGTCCTTTCCGAGGAACCGGGCCACAAGGTGAAGAGGATCGTTGTTCATCCCGGCAAACGTTTGAGCCTTCAGAGGCACAGCAACCGCGCTGAACACTGGTATATGCTGAGCGGGGAGGCCGTTGTTACCATTGACAGAGAGGACCGGCCGCTGAAGAGTGGGCAGTCGGTTGATATCCCCCGGAGGACACTGCATCGTGTGAAGAATTCGGGGAAGGAGCCCGTTATGTTCATAGAGGTTCAGACGGGCAATTACCTCGGCGAAGACGATATCGAGCGGGTCGAGGATGATTTCGGGCGGGTATAGCCGAAGGGTGTTCATGGTTGTATGCCGGTGATTGATATAGAGGCCGTGAAGGTTACCATACTCGGATCAGGAACCTGCGTCCCCTCCCTCAGGCGCAGCTCCTGCTCCGTGCTCGTTGAGACCGGCGAGGCGAAACTCCTCTTCGACATGGGTGCCGGCACGATGAGGCGCCTCCTCGAGGCGGGCGTCACGATAGGTGAGATATCCCATCTCTTTTTCAGTCATCTTCACCCGGATCACACCGGTGAACTGGCCGGTTTTCTCTTCGCGAGCAAGTATCCGGAGGGGCGCCGGAGGCGGAGCAGGCTCAAGATTACGGCCGCCGAGGGATTTAGGGGTTTTTATGAAAGACTGGAGAAGGTGTATGGGCAGTGGATCGAGATGGAGGAGGGGATCGTCGATATCTTTGAGGTGAGCAATGCACGGCCTGATTTCATGCAGCTCGATTTCTCGGATATAAGCACCGCTCCCATGGCGCATACCGAAAGCAGCATCGGTTACCGGCTGACAATGTCTGATACTACCTCCATCGTGTATACCGGAGATACCGATTACTGCAAAAACGCGGTGCGCCTCGCCATGAACGCCGATCTGCTCATCTGTGAGTGCGCGCTTCCGGATGAGATGAAGGTTGACGGTCATCTGACGCCCTCGCTCGCGGGGCGGATCGCCTCAGAAGCGCAGGTCAGAAACCTTGTCCTCACGCATTTCTACCCCGAATGTGACGGGGTCGATATCGAGGCGCAGTGCAGGAAGGCTTACGACGGCAGGCTCGTGTGCGCCGAGGACCTCATGCGAATCGAGATCGCGAACGGACGTCTCGGCCTCTTGGAATAGAGATGGTGATCCCCGGAAAACCCGGCGGGATGCCCCCGGTTATCCCCTGAGAAACGCTATAACCTCATCAATATCAGGAAGTTCAGGAATATCGTAGATCTTGAGCCACACCACCGTACCACTGCCGTCTACAACGATAGTGGCCCGCTCGGAGAATCCCTCTTTCTCACGGAAGATACCGTACAGCCCCGCCACCCCTCCGTGTGGCCAGAAATCGGACAGCAGCCTCGTCTCTGCAATCTTCAGCTCCTTGGCCCAGGCGTTTTTAGACGGAACGCTGTCCACGCTGATTCCCAGGGCCACCGTATTCAGATCAGCCAGGACATCCCTGCTCGCTTCCAGCGCCTTCATCTGATCGGCGCACACACCGGTCCAGGCAAGTGGATGCCATGAGAGCAGGACCCGTTTCCCTCCGAAATCCGCGAGTCTGACCGCAGTATTTCGATTGTCCTTCAGGACAAAATCCGGAGCCATAGCTCCAACTTTGATGGTCATACCTCATCCCCCCTCTTCTTATTTTATTCTGGTTCCTTTGGTTCAAAAAAGCGAATTCGAGAACAGGAAGAATCCATTGATACGGGCGCGTGATGGACAAACGATCCTGTACCTATACAAGAAAACAGGATCACCCGCCAGTCAATAGTCTCAAAAGCGAAATGATTTTCCCCTTCTATATCCCCCGGGAATGTGTTACCTTAGGGCCATCGAAGGAAAAGGTGGGGGAGAAGCTTACGGATCAACGCATGCCCCCGTGTGAACTGCCATGAAGATGCAACTGCCGTTACATAAGACCAAGATAATCTGCACGATCGGTCCCGCCTCTCAGTCGGAGGTGGTCCTCTCCGATATGATGCGCAGGGGGATGACCATCGCCCGAATCAACTTTTCCCACGGCACCCTTGAAGAGCACCGGCAGACCATTGCCGCTGTACGATCCGTAGCGACGAAACAGCGCAGACGCTGTCCCATCCTTGTCGATTTACCCGGTCCGAAGATGCGGATCGGTAAACTGAAAACGGAACCGATGATTCTCGCTAAGGGAACGGAGGTTACGTTGACCACCAGAGACGTTTTGGGCACACCGTCCCTCATCCCCGTGACGTACCGGCGGCTTCCCGAAAGCGTTTCACCGGGGAGCGTTATCTATCTCAATGACGGTTTTATCGCCCTGGAGGTGATGACGGTCAGCCGCTATGAGGTCCGGTGCACGGTGAGGACGGGAGGGCAGCTCCTCTCCGGGAAGGGTCTCAATCTCCCCGGGGCAAAGATCTTCATGAACCCCGTTACCGATCAGGACCTCGAACTGATGGACTTCGCCCTCGGGGAGGAGATCACCAGCTTCAGTATCTCTTTCGTCGAAACGGCGGACGATATCCTCAGGGCAAAGACGTTTGCCCGGGAAAAGGGCAAGAAAATCTACGTGATCGCGAAGATTGAGCGGGCGGCCGCCGTCGAGAATATCGATGAAATCCTTGAGGTCGCGGATGCCATTATGATCGCCCGTGGTGATCTGGGGGTCGAAATTCCCATCGAAGAGGTCCCCATTGTCCAGAAGCAGTTGATTCGAAAGGCCAATCTCTCCTGCCGTCCCGTTATAACGGCGACGCAGATGCTGGAATCCATGATCGACAACACCCGTCCCACCAGGGCGGAGGCGACCGATGTCGCCAATGCCATCCTGGACGGCACCGATGCCGTTATGATGTCGGAGGAGACGGCAATCGGCCATTACCCCGTCGAGGCCGTGGAGATGATGGCACGGATTGCCGTCGCCCTGGAGCGGCAGCGGCACATGATACGGTCATCCCTCTTCCTTCAGGAGCAACTGAAGGGGGAACTTATCAATCGCCAGATAACCGTTCCGGACACCGTTTCGCTGAATGTCTCCGAGGCGGTTCGGGCGCTGGGCTGCCCCTTTGTCCTGACGGCCACATCGGGGGGGATGACGGCGCGCCGCGTGTCGAGGCTCAAGCCTGACGGCTGGATTATAGCCTGCAATAACGATGAACGGATCTGCGATTTTCTCCGGTTTTCATATGGCGTCTTCCCCATGCTCATGGACACCGGCACCCGGGAATGGTACCGGAGGTTGATAAGTCTTCTCAAGAATTCAGGGCTCATCCGAAGAGGAGACAGGGTCATCCTGACGGAGGGCAAGTTTTCAGGTACGACGGGGGGAACCGATTCCATGGGGATTATTACGATCCCATAGTTTCTTCGTAAACGAGGCACGAACGGTTGGCTCAGGGCCTGGCGGCTATGACGAGAATACTGGTTGGTGATATAGGGGGAACGAAAACGGCCCTGGCCGTTGTTTCCCCGGAGCGGGGCCCGCGTGATCTGCTGGCCGGGAAGACGTTTCCCAGCGGAAAATTCCCTTCGCTGGAGGCAATCATAGAGGAGTTTCTCACCGGAACCGATCTGGTCATCGACAGGGCTGTCTTCGGCATAGCCGGACCTGTCACGAGGGGACAGGTCAAGACAACAAATCTGCCGTGGTATATTGAGGAAGCCCGACTGGCAGAGGCCTTCGGGTTTTCATCCGTGCGTTTCATAAATGATCTTGAGGCGATGGCCTATGGAGTGCCGTACTTGGAGGCGTCGGAACTGTTTGTGCTCAACCATGGGGGGCCCCTTAAGGGAGGGGCTATTGCCGTTATCGCTCCCGGAACCGGGCTGGGAGAGGCGTTCCTTACCTGGGATGGCACGCGCTACCGGGCTCACGCCTCTGAAGGCGGGCACGCCGATTTTGCCCCGAAGAGCCTTCTGGAGAGGGAGCTCCTGAGTTATCTGAACGGACAATTCGGCCACGTCAGTTATGAGAGGGTGTGCTCGGGCCCTGGCATTTCACATATATACGAGTACCTGAAGCGGGGCGGATACGGCGATGAGCCGCCCTGGCTGGCCAAACAGTTGGTGGGGGTGGAGGATGCAACCCCCGTTATCGCGAACGCCGCTCTCGACGAGGAAAGGCCATGCGAACTTTGTGTCAGGGCCCTCGATGAATTCGTCTCCATCCTGGGGGCGGAGGCGGGCAATCTGGCACTGAAGGTCCTGGCGACGCGGGACGTTTACCTGGGGGGCGGTATTGTGCCCCGGATACTGCCCTTTTTAAAGAAGGCAATCTTTATGAAATCGTTCCGGGACAAGGGCCGGTATGCCGATCTCATGGAGAGGATACCGGTACATGTCATCCTGGCCCCCGACGTTTCCCTCCTCGGGGCGGCATCCAGGGCCATGGAATAGTAATATTTTGAAATAATCATACCTTCACAGCGGATTGGAAAATGACGGAGAAGAGAAGGGCGGCGGAGCAAGATCGGACCATATCGTGGAGTCTGGGAGCATATCAGGATGTCGTGGAGCGGGGACTGGCCGCGCTGAGAGACGAGAGTATCGTGCCCCGGATCTGGGCCCACGACCATACGGTCTGGAACCCCAATCCTGCGGAGATAAAGAATCGTCTGGGCTGGCTTCACTCTATCGGAGCCATGTCCCGAAATATCAAACGACTCACGGAGCTGGCCGACGCGGTGCGCGCGGAGGGCTACGCGCATGCGCTTTTACTGGGGATGGGGGGATCGAGCCTCGCGGCCGGGGTCTTGGGTAAAACGTTCGGTCCACAGTCCGGTTACCCCGACCTCGCCGTCCTTGACAGCACCGATCCGGGGGCGGTCCTGGCATGTGGGGAACAATGTGATCCCGCCCGGTCGCTGTTTATCGTCTCGACCAAGTCGGGGACCACCGTCGAAACCCTTTCTTTTTTTAAATTCTTCTATAATCGGGTCGCCGATCTCCTCGGTGAGGAGAGGGCAGGGGAACACTTTATCGCGATAACCGATCCGGGCAGTCCCCTGACCGATCTCGCCGAACGGTATCGGTTCAGGGCCACCTTTCTCAATGACCCGCATATCGGCGGGCGATATTCCGCCCTTTCCTGTTTCGGTCTGGTACCGGCGGCGCTCACCGGCATCGATCTGAACTTCCTGCTGGCGCGCGCCATGACCATGTCATCCGATGGTGAATCGTCCACCGGCGATGTGGTTCGACTGGGGGTCGTCCTCGGCGAGATGGCCATGGCGGGCAGGGACAAGATGACGCTCATCGCATCGCAGGGGCTTGAGTTTTTCGGTGACTGGGTGGAGCAGCTCCTTGCCGAGAGTACGGGCAAGGAGGGGAGGGGGATCCTTCCCGTGGTCGGTGAGTCGCTCGGTTCACCGGAAGATTACAGAAACGACCGCCTCTTCGTTTCTCTCCGTCTGGCGGGAGATACTCAATATGAAAAGAGATTTTCCGACCTTGAGCGGGCGGGACATCCCGTTGTCACCATCAATCTAGATAACCGGTACGATCTCGGGGGGCAGTTCTTTCTGTGGGAGATGGCCACGGCCGTTGCCGGCTGGCGCATGGGGATCAATCCCTTTGACCAGCCTGATGTTGAATCGTCCAAGGTACTGGCCCGCCGGATGGCGGGTGAGTATATGGAGAAGGGGAGTTCTCCCGAGGAGGAGGTACCTCTGGTTGACGGAGATATCATGGTTTTCGGAGGCCCGGTGTCTCAAGGTCCCGGGAGCGTCCTGGCCTCTTTCATCGGGGAGGGGATAACCGACGGCGCGTATATCGCTCTCCAGGCGTATCTGCAACCTGGCCCCGAAACCGACAGGGTCCTGCATCGCCTTCGCATGCGGCTACGAGACCGGTTCAGGATTGCCACAACGGCCGGATATGGGCCCCGGTTTCTCCATTCCACGGGCCAGTTGCACAAGGGGGATGCCGGGAGGGGATTGTTTGTCCAGTTTACCGCCGATAACGCTACGGACGTACCGATTCCCGATGATCCTGGATCATCCGCCTCCTCAATGACCTTTGGACTTCTCAAAAAGGCCCAGGCCGCGGGAGATCGAAAAGCACTGCAGGATGCCGGGAGACAGGTGGTGCGCTTTCACCTGGGGAGAGATGTCATCGGCGGGCTGACCCGGCTGACGGAGGCACTGGCGTGACCCGTTAATGCTGTTTGTCAGGATGAGAGGTGTGCGCGGCCGTATCTATCACGGTGGGGAAGAGTCACTGATCCTGAAGGTCAATGGCCAGTTGCACAAGGGGAGCAACCTGGTCGTCCGGCACACGACCGCGAACGATGGCGCGGCACACGCCATCCTTATCCAGAAGTATGGCGTTTGCGCTGTCTTTCTTGAGGCCCCACGCATTTCTCAGCGATGCGTCATAGTCGAAAAGAATGACGGTATTATATTTTTTTGCCGCCGAGGCGCCGAATGACCTGATGAGCGAATCCGGTTTCCACGATGCCTTACAGTCGGCAATGCCGATCCCTTTAAAGGTGGCATCTTTGAGCAGTCCGTCCTTGGCCTCCTCCTTCACGGCATCGTTGAAATGATCATTCATGTCTTTTTCATCCGGATCATTATAGTTGATCAGGAGCACCTTGCCTGCCCAGTTTTGCATTGTATACAGCTTGCTATCTGCATCCGGGAGCGACCACCCGGATGCCCTGTCTCCCACCTGCAGGTCCCCCGCTGTTGCTCCTGAAACCGCCAATAATGATACCACCAAAACCACAAAGACCACTTTTTTCATTTCGGATACCCCCTTCCAATGAGCGATGCCGAGCACTGTAGATGAATGAATACGGCGTGCCAATACGGTTCATGCAAACAGGCACTCTTTCATCAATACCTGATCCTGAAACCATCGAAGCTGCCCGTGGGCGGCTCCTCCACGACCTCCACTCCTGACACATGGGAAAGCCCCGGCCCTTTCCCGCACCAGTCCAGCATCTTCCCGACGGCATCCTCCCCGCCTTCAAAGACGGCCTCGACCCTTCTGTCTTCCAGATTGCGCACCCAGCCCGTGAGTTCCAGCTTCGAGGCCTGCCGCCTCGTCTCATCCCTGAAAAATACCCCCTGGACCCTTCCGGAGACGAAAACATGGGCGCGCCTTTGCGTGGCCGGGCTGGAAGAAGCCTGCAGACTATTAGAATCGTAATTGTTTTTCATACGAGCGTTTCTCCTGATCCCTGATTTCCGTCTACCGGTGCCCCGCTGTGCCCCATGATCTTCAGAAATGCGTCTTCATCGAGGACGGGTATCCCCAACTTCCCGGCCTTGTCCAGCTTCGAACCGGGGGATGCGCCGGCGACCACGTAATCGGTCTTCTTTGTCACGGACGATGATACCGTTCCCCCCAGTGATTCGATCATCTCCTTTGCCCCGTTTCTCGAAAATCCGTCGAGCGTTCCCGTCAGAACAAAGGTTTTGCCCGAAAGGCTCCCCGATACCGCAGAGCCCTCCACCGGTGTGACCCCGACCTCCCTGAGACGCTCGATAGTCCGGAGGTTGGAGGGTTCACGGAAGAATGCCGTGATGCTCCCGGCAATCTCGGGCCCGATCTCCTTTACGGCGAGCAGGTCCTCTTCGCCCGCATTGATGATGGCATCCAGTGTGCCGAACCGGCGGGCGAGTATCTTCGAGACATGCTCGCCCGTGTGTCTGATCCCCAGAGCAAAGATAAATTTATCCAGGGGAGGGGTCTTGGTCCTCTCCAGCGATGCCAGAATGTTGGCGGCAGATTTGGCGCCCATCCTCTCAAGGTTTGCCAGGGTCTTCGCGGTAAGATCATAGAGATCGGCCGGGTCCCTGACGATTCCACTGTCAAGCATCTGCGCTATCAGTTTTTCTCCCAGTCCCTCTATGTCCATACCTCCCCGGGAGACAAAGTGTTTTATGTTTTCCCTGATCTGCGCCGGGCAATCAAGGTTGATGCACCGGTGCGCGGCCTCGCCTTCGAGACGCACGATCCTTGCTCCGCATACGGGGCAGGTGCCGGGAATCCTGAAGGGCCTTTCACTGCTTTCTGCGGAGAGCCCGACCGTTTTTACTATCTCCGGGATGACGTCGCCGGCCCTCTGCACGATTACCGTATCGCCGATATGGATATTCTTTTTGTCGATCTCATCCTGGTTGTGCAGGGTTGCGCGGCTGACCATCGCCCCCGCGATGCGGACGGGCTTCATCTGCGCGACGGGGGTCAGGACACCGGTCCGGCCGACCTGGATGATGATGTCTTCAACGGTTGTTGTGGCCTGTGTCGCGGCGAATTTGCAGGCAATGGCCCACCGGGGGCTCCTTGAAACGGCGCCAAGACGATCCCGGATATCCGTCGAATCGACCTTGATGACGGTGCCGTCTATCTCGTAGGGAAGCTCTTCACGCCGGGCGGTCATTTCCCGGTAATAGACGATGCACTCCTCTATGTTTCGCGCTTTCCGTATGAGGGGATTTACCGGAAATCCCCACTTGGCGAGGGCCTGCAGAAACTCCCCGTGGGTCCCGAAGGATATCCCTTCGGCGAATCCCATGGCGTAGCAGAATATCGCGAGGGGTCTCTTCGCGGTGATCCGTGAATCGAGCTGCCGGAGCGAACCGGCCGCGGCATTCCTGGGGTTCGCGAACGGATTATCACCCTCCGCCATCCTCTGCCTGTTGAGTCTTTTGAAGGCGTCGGTCCCTATGTAGACCTCGCCGCGTATCTCGATCAGGTCGGGGATTGCCTGGACGCAGGCGGATCTCATCTTCAGGGGTATCGCGCGGATGGTCTTGAGGTTCTGCGTGATATCCTCTCCGACGGTCCCGTCCCCCCGGGTTGAGCCGGATTTAAGGATACCCTCTTCATACACCAGGTTGACCCCTATGCCGTCGAGCTTCGGTTCGACCACAAAGGATACATCCTCCTGCGTGTCCAGAAGACGCTTGACGCGTTCGTCGAATGATACGATCTCTTCTTCGGAGAAGGCATTGGCAAGGCTCAACATGGGGGACAGGTGGGGGATGGTGTCGAACTTCTCAAGGGGGGCGGCCCCAACGCGCTGGGTAGGAGAGGCGCTCAGGTCAATATGGCTGGCGAATTGGCCCTCGGGAGGTTCGATCACCACGGCCTCGGCAGTAGTGGACGCGCTCAGGTCGATATGACCCGCGAATTGGTCTTCGAGCTCGATCAATTCCCGCATCAGCCCATCGTATTCAGAGTCGGATATCTCGGGATCATCTAACTGGTAATAACGCCTGTTGTGATGATTGATCAGAACCCGGAGCTCTTCTATCCTTTTCAGGGCGGCCCTTTCTTCCATCATTTTATTCGCTTGAGATATGGTACATCCAAAGGTGCCTTCTTGGTTTCGGGCGCTTCACTCTGCTGGCTGATAATCTGTTTGTTGAAGATACTGTTTTTCACCTTCACCGAGTTGATGATGAAGAAGATGATGACAGCCCTTTCCCATTCTTTTGTCGAGTCAAAGTGTTCCAGTTTGGCCTTGTATTTCTCCCATAGACTGGTGAGGGATGCCTCGTCAAGGGCGAGTATCTTTTCGGCTATGTTTTCCAATGTCTTTTCGATCATCACGGACCTTTCAACAACAGGTTACCATCAAGATACTAGTCATACGCCGGTAAAATGTCAAACCAAAAGCTCCAAAATAATACTTGTCTTTTTACCATGGATATAATAGGAAATTCATTATTGCTGACTATGAAGATAGGTGTTATTTCCGATACTCATCTTAATATTTCTGACGATAGGCTTGAAAAGATCGTAGAGGATCATTTTCATGGTGTTGACTTGGTTCTGCACGCCGGGGATATCGTCGATCTGGGGGTCCTCGAGGTCTTCAAGGATAAACAGGTATATGCCGTCAGTGGGAACATGGACTCCGATTCGGTGCGGGAGGTTTTCCCCAAAAAGCGGATAGTAGAGATTGAGGGTCGGAGGATAGGCCTGATACATGGCTGGGGGTCTCCATCCGGTCTGGAAGAAAAGTTACTCCTGGAATTTGAGGATGTTAAGTGCATCGTGTATGGCCATACGCACCGGGCCATGAATGAGGTGAGATGCGGGGTGCTGCTTTTCAATCCCGGTTCGCCCACGGATCGAAGGTTCGCAAAACGTAATTCCGTTGGGATACTAGATATCGGAGAAGAGATCGTGGGAACAATTATAGGCCTGGATTGAAGCGGGGTAGTGCGTATGGACAGTATAATGGCCCCTGGAAGGATGGAGTACATCAAAGGCGAGAAGCCGGATGGGTGTATCTTCTGTAAGGGGTCTGCCAGGGAGAATGACCTCGTGTTGTACGAGGGATCCTCCTGTTATGTCCTAATGAACAAATATCCCTATACCTCCGGTCATCTGCTGGTGATCCCCTTCAGGCATGTGTGTAATATGGAAGAGACGAATGCGGAAGAAAAGATCGAGATGATGGAGCTAACCGCCACGTGTGTAAGAAACCTGAAAAATGCCTTTGATCCTGAAGGCTTCAACATAGGGATGAACCTGGGAAAGGTGGCCGGCGCCGGTGTCGATGATCACCTGCACCTCCATGTTGTCCCACGGTGGCTGGGTGACACCAATTTTTCCACGGTCCTGGGAGGGTTCAGGGTGATTCCAGAGGATCTTATGACGACCCGGAATACGTTATTGCAGTATTTCCAAATAAGAGAGGAGGGGTAACATGAAGCTTCTGTATACCATTATTTTGACACTGGTTGTGCTCTTTATCATTACCTTTTCGTTGGCGAATACGAATCCTGTTCATCTCGGATACTATGAATTTATAGATGTCAATGTGCCCACGTATCTGCTGATCTTCATATCTTTCGGCGTGGGCATCATATTTGCCGGTTTTATGGGAATCGTGGAGAGGCTCAGGCTTTCCAGAGAGGTTAAACGGCTGAAAAAGGAGTTTAAGGCACTGGAGAAAAAAACACCGGTTGAGAAGATGCCCGCCATTCAGGAGACAAAGACCGAAGAAGCAACAGGCAAATGGAATCTGTAACAAACGGGGGCAGATCCTACCTGGCGCAGTCCGATTCGTCCCCCTTTATCTTTTCTATCGTGTGTTTCAAGGCTGGAAGGATGACCGCCAGGTTCTCGCGGGCCCCTTTCGGGCTTCCGGGCAGGTTAATGACGAGAGACTGTCCCCGTATCCCTGCTACGGCCCTTGATATCATTGCGTGAGGCGTCTTATTCATGCTTTCCCTCCGCATCGCCTCCGCCATCCCCGGCAGCTCCTTTTCTATTACTTCGAGAGTCGCATCGGGTGTGACATCCCGAGGACTGACGCCGGTTCCGCCGGTTGTTATGACCAGATCCAGATTTCGTGTATCGGTATACTCTATTAGCTTGCCCTTTATGATCTCTTTTTCATCGGGAACTATTTCGTAATCGGCGACCCTGATATCGAGATCGACCAACATGCGAATGACCTCTCTGCCGCTGATATCCTCCCTCTCGCCGCGAGAGCCCTTATCGCTGACAGTTATGACTCCACCGGTAATCACCAACGGCCGTTCCCCATTGAAAATTTACAATTAAAAATTCAAAATCTTTATGATTCTTCCTTTTTCACCCCGGCGATAACCTTTTCCTGCAGGTGCGCGGGGACCTCATCGTAGCGGGAGATCGCGTAGGAAAAGGTTCCTCTTCCGCTGGTGATCGATGTGAGATCAGGTGCGTAGGAAAGAATTTCGGCCAGGGGGACCTGCCCCTTGATGACTTGGTTGTTCCCCTCTTTGTCCATCCCCAGGACGCGTCCCCGCCTGCTGTTGAGGTCGCCGATTACATCACCCATGTATTCATCGGGCATTTCAATACTGATATCGACTATCGGTTCCAGGAGGGTGGGGTGGCATTCCTGAAACCCCTTCTTGAAACCCATGGATCCCGCTATCTTGAAGGCCATTTCGGATGAGTCCACGGTATGATATGAACCGTCGACGAGGGAGACCTTGAGGTCGACGATGGGGTACCCGGCCAGGATGCCTTCGGCCATTGCCTCGACGATCCCCTTTTCCACTGCCGGTATGTACGTTTTGGGCACAACGCCGCCGACGATTGCATCGACAAACTCGAACCCACTTCCGCTGGGAAGGGGTTCTATCTCAAGCCAGGCATCGCCGTACTGTCCCTTGCCCCCCGATTGTTTCTTGTACTTGCCCTGGACCCTTGTTTTCCCCTTGATGGTTTCCCGGTACGGGACCTTCGGCTGCCGGAGGTTTGCCTCTACGCCGAATTTTCTCTTAAGTTTCTCTATGGTTATATCGATATGCACCTGGCCGACACCGGAAAGTATGGTTTCCCCCGTCTGAGGGTCCCGGTGTATTGAGAGGGTATGGTCTTCGTCGATCAGTCTGTTGAGAGACGAATATATCTTTTCTGAGTCCCCCTTTGCCTTGGCCTCTACCGCGTAATGAACGGACGGATTTATCAGGGAAACCCTGTCATAGATAATGGGTGACTTTGAATCACACATAGTATCGCCGGTGGATGTCTCCTTCAGCTTGGCGAGGGCGGCAATGTCTCCGGGGATGAGTAATTCTACGGGAACTTGGGTTTTCCCTTCCAGATAGAAGATATTCCCGCATTTCTCACTCAGGTCCTTCGACGAGTTATAAAAGACGAAATCCGATGTTACGGTCCCCGAAAAGACCCGGAACAGGGTGAGCTTGCCCGCGTAGGGGTCGGCGATAGTCTTGAATACCATCGCGGAGAAGGGCGCCTTTTCATCGGGCGACCGCTCCTCTGTTTCTTCGGTGTTCGGCTTCGTGCCGGTGACGGCTCCTCGATCCAGGGGGGAGGGGAGAAAATTGATAATAGCATCCATGAGGGGGGCTATCCCCATATTGGTGAGGGCCGACCCGCATACAACGGGGATCAGGTCCCCTGAAATCACTCCCCTGCGGAGTCCGTCCCTGATATCGTCGATAGAAAGCTCCCCTTCTTCAAGGTATTTATCCATCAACGTCTCGTCACATTCAGCTATATCTTCAACCATGGTCTCCCGGGCCGCCGTGGCATCTTCCAGGAGATCTGGAGGTACATCCTCTTTTTTGGGTTTACCCTTGTGGTCTTCAAAGAGCAGGGCCTTCATGTTTACAAGATCGATCAGGCCTTTAAAGGATTCTTCGGAACCTATCGGGAGATAACAGATGGTTGCCTTTTTGCCCAGTTTATTGTGTATATCCGACACTGTCTTGGAAAAATCGGCACGCTCCCGGTCCATCTTGCTGATATATACCATACGGGGGAGTGAGAGCTCGTCAGCATAACCCCATACCTTTTCCGTCTGAAATTCGACACCGCCCACGGCATCCACGACAACAACCACACTATCGGCGACACGCAAACTGTATTTGGTATCCATGAAAAAGTTGGAATCCCCGGGGGTGTCGATGATGTTTACCCGGTGTTTGTTCCATTCAAAAAAGTTTACTGCCGAACTGATAGAGATGTGTCTCTTCTGCTCTTCCGGTTCAAAGTCCAGGGAAGATGTTCCATCGTCGACCCTTCCAGGCTTGTCGGATTTTCCGCTGAGGAACAAGAAAGATTCGCAGAGAGACGTCTTACCCGTTCCTCCGTGCCCTGCAATCGCAATATTTCTGAGAGAATTGGAATCGTATTTTGCCATGATGCTCCCTTCCTGTAGCTGTCAGTGACGTGCAATAACCTAAAACGATTAGCTTACTCTGTCTTGCAAAGTCAAGACAAATTTCTCCCTTTTGGGGGGTGCTGGGAGGATTTAATTGACCGGGATTTTAAATCGTGATATATATTATTTCTTTTTTAGAGGACTACTTTTATTGGAAGAGGCGTGGGAGCGATGATGTGTGTGTTTAAGGTGGGTGATATGGCTGTCTATCCGGCACATGGGGTCGGGGTGATTGAGGCTATAGAGACCAGAGAGGTTATGGGAAGCAAGCAGCCCTTTTACGTCATGAAGATCCTGGGAAATAATGCAACGATCATGATACCTCAGAACGGGGCCCGGTTCGTTGGTCTCAGGGATATAATCTCGGAGGAGGAAATCCCGATAATCTATAAGATACTGAAAGAAAAGAGTGCGGTTATAGATAAACAGACGTGGAACAAGAGATACAAGGAGTACTGGGAAAAAATAAAGACAGGGTCGGTTTATGAAATAGCGGAGGTATTGCGCGATCTTTTTATCTTGAAGATTGATAAGGATCTTTCATTCGGCGAGAGGAAGATGATGGATACCGCAAAGAGTCTGTTGATACGAGAGATATCAATAGCGGGTGACTGCGAGGAAACCGAGGTAGAAGAAAACCTGAACGCGATATTCGCAGCTTAGTTTTACGCTCCGTTCATTGAAATAGTGACTGATTTTTAGGAGGTGATATTTGGTTATAAGGCTTTTGCTTATCGTGGCCTGTTCTTCAAGTGGTTATCTCATTGCTTTAAAATATTATACATTTCCTCTTTCATTAATAGGTTTGGTATCAGGGCTTTTTCTTTCAATCTTTGTAATCCAAACAGAACAGGCCATACGAAAACTTTCACTAAGGGTTATATTCGGCGGTGTTATCGGGACGGTTATCGGGCTTTTAATCGCCTTTCTCTTCACCTTTGGCTTGAAGTTTATGCCCGGGCTGGAAAAACACGAGATAATACCGTGGGGGTATATCTATGTCATTATTACCTTTATCCTGGGATATCTCGGTCTGGTCCTGGGTTCG
>CAZNBR010000010.1:0-26178 GCA_964571315.1 uncultured Syntrophaceae bacterium | reverse complement strand
GATTTCTCGTTTCACTCGAAATGACAACGTGAGGAGACTTTTTACGAAGCCGTCACTTTTAGTAAGTTAGAAATTATTTTCTGCATTTTTTCCGCAGGGAATAATTTCGTTGCACTCATGGCCCGTCAAAGTGACACATAGGTCATTCCCGCGAAAGAGGAGCCGTGATGATCATTATCTTTACCGATCTGGACGGTACCCTTCTGGATACCGAAACCTATTCCTTCCAGCCGGCCGCCTATGCGCTTCAGGAAATCGCCGACCGCCTGATCCCCCTTGTCATCATAAGCAGCAAGACGGGAACCGAGATTGAATGCATACGCCATGCTTTGAATAATCAACACCCTTTTATCTCGGAAAATGGGGGGGGTCTCTTTATTCCGGAGGGATACTTCCCTTTCCCTTTCCCTGTCCCATACTCCAGAAGAACGGCGGAATACCTGATCGTCGACATCGGTGTTCCCTATACGCGCCTTACGGCGTTTCTTGACAAGATGACCCGGGATCATTCGCTGCCGATCAGGGGATTTCATTCCCTGTCAGTGGAGGAGATATCCCGCCTTGCCGGGCTTTCGGTTGATGCCGCCTCACGGGCGAAGGTGAGAGGATATGATGAGCCGTTTTTGTTTGAAGGTGATAGGGCTCAATGGGACCGGCTGGAAGAGGCGGTTACAGCAGAGGGGCTTGCACTGACCCGCGGCGGAAGATTCCATCACGTGAGCGGTCCCCATGATAAGGGAACGGCCGCGGGGATATTGATAGACGGTTACCGTCGCCTGTATGAAAACGCGCTGTTTGTGGGATTAGGAGATGCCGCCAACGACCTGCCCTTTCTGAGGCTGGTTGATCGCCCCGTTCTTGTGCAGAGGCCTGACGGGACGTATGAAACGGCGGCCGACATCCAGGGATTGTCCTACACCCGCCGCCCCGGCCCCGAGGGCTGGGGCGAGGCGGTTCGTGCCCTTATTGCTCCGGACAGATCCCGTTAATTACATGCAGCCCTTGATATTTGACTTCAAATAGTACAATCCCAGAAGATACGGTTTTTGCGATAGAAAGGCGCGAGCTTGATTCTTTACCTCCTGCTCAGCGAAATCGATACTGTATCGGAAGGTCGTGTAGTCAAAGGCGAGGCTGCGCGCGAAATACAGGGGTTTCAACACATCGATGATTTCCTTTTTTGCCTCTTCCGAGGCGCCGTCAAACAGGAACAGGAGCCGGTATACAATCTGTGTCCAGAGCATGATGTCCATATCGTAGTGATCAATGGCGATCATGGCGCGGATCCTGTTATGGGCATAGGTGCTCAGATAGTTATTGATCGTTTGCTGATAGGTACCATACTCGTTCCGGCATTGTTCCTTCAGGTTCAAGATATCTACTGAAAGCATCTGCGGCTCCAGCATCTTCTTGAGCCCGTATCGAGCCACCGGACGGGCCTCACTGTATGGGTAGGAGAAGCCCTCCAGCGATGTCTCCAGCCATACTTTTCTGTGCCGAAGGATGAGGGAGAAGAGGGTATATACCACCTCCTCGAACATCCTGCCGAGTTTCGGGGCGCTTGCGTTATGTACCTTGTTTCCGAGCCCGGACTGGCATATCTTGAAATCACCGAAGAACGCGTTAAGCGACATGAAGATATCGATGCCGTACTGTCTCGTCATATCGTTCCATTCCTGATCGAGCCAGTGAGAGCAAAGCCGTGAAGAGAAGGCGAAATCTCCCCCTATCGGCTGCCTGGCATCAACGCGCGCGAGGGATAAAGCGAGAGGGTAACACAGATGGTTTGTAATAGTGCCGTCGAACTGGTGTCTCGAATAGAGTGGCGTGACGAGGTCGTGCCCACGTTTTATGGGATAACCGAGATATTTGATCCACTCAGGGGTTATGGATCTGAGGTCCGCATCGACAACGATCATGACCTTTGACTGCACTTCCCTGCAGAATTGGAACAGATTATAGAAGTTATTCCCCTTCCCCTTTACGCCTTCCGGTGTGGTGATATATCGTTTCTGGACCTTTTCCGGGACAGTGGCGGATAGGAATGCATCCTTCGTGCCGTCCATGCTGTTGTTGTCACAGTTGACAATGACGCTCTTCGCATCGGGAAAATACTTGGCAAGACCTGCTCCGGCCACCCTGGTAACGTACCCTATGGTTGGCGCCTCGTTATACGAGGGGATGCCGACCACTACATCAAAGATTTCACTCATATCCTTTCCTTGTGAGGTGTATTATCGGGCCTTCGCAAAGAAGGCCGTCTCCTTTTCCACGGCATCCCGTATATCGTTAAGGATGTCGGGCTGTTTCATGATTATCCGCTCCCACGACACGGTTTGAGGGATCTCGAATATCCTGTTTTTGCTCTCTTCCTCATAGGCGATCAGGTCGTCGACCAAACCCGCACCCTTATACCTATCAAATCTCTTGTCACTGACGAGGAGGTGCAGGAGATTATCACTGACGAGATGGAGCGGTGAGGTGATGGCTTCCCCGGCAGCCAGAATGGCATCCCGGAATACCCCCTTTACCATGGCTTCCTCCGCGTCCCGATCGTACTCAAGATTTGAGAAAGAGGCATTATCGGAGTATTTTTTGATGATGTCATCGGCTATGTTCAGGTAGGTTGCGGTGATGTCCCTGACGAAATAATCCGATATTTCAAAACCTTCTTCGATGACCAGCGTCCAGAGCAGCGTGGTCACGATATCCGTTGCCATCTTATAAAGTCCCGCTTGCGGATTATCCTCCGAAAGGGGCTGGTGCTTGTGCTCGAAGGGTGCCGAAGAAAATTGTACCTGCGCTATGTTGTTTGCCTTCCGGTAGGCCTCTATGAGGGTGAAGAGCTCGACCCCCCAATTGGTGGCAAAATGCATGCGTTTGAGGAGGTTGATCTCGAATGCCACCTCTCCTGAAAGCTGGTAGTTAAATGCCAGCAGGTAATCGATGAGGTTTATGAATTTTTCGTCCTCCGATTCCCGGAATTTTCGCTTGAGAGCCAGGAGAAACGGATCAAGGAGGAGACGTTTCATCCTCCCATACATGCGATTATCAGCGATTCTGATGTAGGCCGCCTTGGAAAACTGGTAATTCAAGACAATGATGGGATAAAAGAGACGGTTGAGCTGTCTGTAATGAAAGGTCCGTATGTCGGCGTCGATGACACCGACATAGTTGGCGCCGATGGCCTGTGCCACGCCGAAGGACATGAACATGTTCCTGCCTTTTCCCGGTTGCCTGAAACCGGGGCTGAATCTGTCGATCCTTTTGTACAGTTCCCTGAAGCGTTCACCTTCGTTATGCTGAATGATATAATTGCGTATCCCGAATTTCTTAAGAAGAACCACCAGCGCAAGGGCCTCCTCATCGGTAGCCCTATCGAGACCGAATATAATTCTTCTGAGAAATGAGACCTTCCCCAGTTGTTTGAGGATGTTTTCAAAGACGGGGCGGTTCTCCTCCAATGTGAACTCTGTCGCCAGCGTCGGGATGACCAGCATCGCCTTTTTCCCCTGCAGAGATGATCGCAGCTTGGGGCCAAGCTTCTGCTGGTCTTTGTCGATAAGATACAGCGTGGTTATATCTCTACATTTCTGCGAAAAATTTATCATGTCTTCCCCTCCTAGAACCGGGAGCCTGCCATGAGATAAACGATGAGTGATTGAAACTGCTTCCGGACGGCAGTATTGATTTGAGGTGCGAAGGCCCGACCCCCCGGCCATCGCCGCTAAATGTACGTCTACCTGAGAAAGGTAGCAGATTTTCATAAAAATAACAATATCTCTTTTGTACCCTACGGTGTGCGTGAAGGCCTGCGTGTAAGAACTGAGGGGGTATCGTTATGTAATAAAAGGGTTGACAGTGCCGGGGGATAAGAATATGTTTTCGTCCGTAACTTGGGGGGGCTTCCTTCCTGACGGAGAGGACACCACAAACACAAGCCGGTTTCAAATCGACAATAACTGATGAATCTGTAGTGATGCAGATCTGTGAGGACAGAAATGAAGACCTTTTTCCACCCCGATTCGATTGCCGTTATCGGGGCCAGTAATCGCAAGGGTAGCTTGGGTAGCCAGATAATAACGAATCTTCTCTACGGGTATGGGGGGGCTATCTACCCTGTCAACGCGAACTATGAAGAAATTGAAAAAATTCGCTGTTTCCCCTCGGTAGAGGAAATTACCGGTCCCGTAGACCTGGCGATTGTCATTGTCCCAGCCCCCGCCGTGCCCGAGACGTTGGAGGCCTGCGGGCGAAAAGGGATCTACCGGGTCATGATTCAGAGCGCCGGTTTTTCCGAGGTCGGGGAGGAGGGAAGGGCGCTCCAGGACCGATGTACGGCAATTGCAAAAAGGGCCGATATCCGGCTCTGGGGTCCCAACTGCATGGGGCTGGTCGATATTCCCCGAAGGAACTTCTTCTCCTTTATGCACCCAAAGGTCTACGAGGACGGTCTCATCCCGGGAAGGATTTCACTGATCGTTCAGAGCGGCATGCTCTCGGCCGGTTTCCTTGCCGATCTGATGAGCGAGCGCTCCATCGGCGTGGGGAAGGCCTGTTCCATCGGCAATAAATCGGATGTGGATGAGTGCGATATCCTTGAGTACCTCCTCGATGATGACGAGACCGATGCGATTGCCCTGTACCTGGAATCTATGCCCCGGGGACGGCGGTTTGTGGAGATCGCGTCCCGGGCGCCCAAACCGATTGTTGTCCTGAAGGGGGGAAAGAGCTCTGCCGGAGCTCAGGCGGCACTGAGCCACACGTCAAGCCTGGCGGGGAATGCCCGGCTCCAGGACAGCCTCCTCAATCTGGCCGGTGTGACGGTTGCCCACGATTTTCAGCAGATGATGGAACTGACACGAGCCCTGGCCATGATCCCCCATACACCCCCTGACTGCCGTACGGCAATCCTGACCTTCAGCGGAGGTGCCGGGATCCTCTCCTGTGATCTCTTGGAAGAGCAGGGTCTGTCCATCGCCCGGTTCTCGCCTGAGACGAAGGAAGAGCTCGGTAAAATATTTCCCGATTGGCTTCCGCCCTCAAATCCCGTCGATCTCTTCCCGGCCTTCGGTCTGAAGGGACCGCTTCCCGCCTTTGCCAGCGCCTTTGCAGCGGTCGTTAAAGATCCCCAGGTAGATGTGATCTTCATGCACTACTTTGCCGGGTTATACCGGAACTTTGAGGGAATGCAACTGATGAAGGAGATCGCCGACAAAGAGGGGAAGGTGGTGGTCATGTGGGTTATCGGACGTCGCGAAGGAGCCAGGACATTCCGACAGGAGGCGCAGAGATGCGGCATCCCCGTCCATGGAGAGTTATCGCGGGCCGTCGAATGCCTTGCCGCCGCATCGCGATACCGGAGTCGGACGAATGAAATCAGGGGGGGGATGGACGACAAAGAACCCTTCTCCTGTGATCTCTCCGAACTTCTGTCAGGGGATACCGATGAACGGGTCCGGGACGAATACGCAAGCAAGCAACTTCTGAAACAGTGCGGCATCCCCGTGGTTGAAGAGCAAATTGTTGCTTCGGCTGCCGAGGCCGGAAATGCTGCGGCCGCTATGGGATTCCCGGTTGTTCTCAAGGGCCTGCTTCCCGGTCATGTGCACAAGACTGAATCGGGCCTCGTTCGCCTGAGGATCATCACGCCGGACGATCTTGAGAAGGCCTTTGCGGACATGAGAAGTCGCATGGAAGGCCGCGGCCGGATCGTGATCCAGCGACAGATGGAGGTCGACTATGAACTGATTGCCGGTTTTCTCCGTGACGACCAGTTTGGTCCCTGCGTCATGTTTGGCCTAGGCGGTATCTTTTCGGAGCTTGAGAAGGATGTTGTCTTTGCCCTCGCGCCCCTCAGCAGGGCCGACGCAACCGCCCTTATCCGGCGCATCAGGGGCAGAAAGCTCCTCGAGGGCTTTCGAGGAATGGCACCACTTAATGAGGAGGTCATGGCCGACATCCTTGTCAGCCTGGGCAGCCTCGGCACATCCTGCGAGCAGATCGAGCAGATCGATATCAATCCCCTCGCAGTCTCCGGGGGGGTGCCCACAGCCGTTGACGCTACCATTATCGTAGATGGTCACAAACAGTGATGTAAGATAACGGGTGACATTCCATAAACCCGGCAGTATGATTTCAGAACCGGGGTCCCTGCTGATTTCCCGGAAACAATTGATAATGCCTTATTTTGTTCGGTCATTTCGAATATAATCCGAACAGGCTTAACGGAGCCGCCCGAGATAAGGGAACGTTTTTACAGGAGACCTATGCGGCCAAGAATCTTTTACGGGTGGTGGATCGTTGGCGCTTGCTTCTTTATAGCATTCTATGTAAGCAGCGTCATTTTTTACGGATTCACGGTCTTTTTTGAACCGCTTGTCAGGGAATTCGGCTGGAGCTACACCCAGATTTCATTCGCGTCAAGTCTTCGAGGTCTGGAGATGGGGATCATCTCCCCGCTGATCGGCTTTCTTGTCGATCGCTTCGGCTCACGGAGACTGCTCCTTGTGGGCACTATTACCGTGGGGATCGGTTTGATTCTCCTGAGCTATACGCAATCGCTGCTTATGTTTTACGGCGCCATGGTTTTTATCGCCTTCGGGGGCGGAGGGTGCACCAGCGTGGTTACCATGACCGCGGTCGCACGCTGGTTTCGAAAGGATATCGGCAAGGCCTTAGGTATCATGTCTGCCGGATTCGGCGCCAGCGGATTGATGCTTCCCCTGATCGTCTGGCTCGTCGATGCCTATGGCTGGAGATCGGCCCTGGTCTTCCTGGGCCTGGGCATGTGGATACTCGGCATACCCATGGCGCTTATCGTCCGTGATTCTCCCGAGCAGTATGGCTGTCTTCCCGACGGCGCATCGTCTGATGGGCCAGTTATCCGCGACGACTCTCAGGCCGTGGGCTCCTTAATGACGATCTGGGAGATGCTGAAAGATCGATCTCTCCTCTGCCTCAATCTTGCAGAGGCCTTACGTTTTATGGTCCTTGCCGCGGTGGTGACTCACATTATGCCCTACCTGAGCAACACAGGGATTCCTCGTTCGACCGCCGGTATCATAGCTGCGGCAATACCACTGGTGAGCATTATCGGGCGGTTTGCCTTCGGATGGCTGGGCGATGTATTCGACAAACGGTATGTCACGTCACTGGCCTTTTGCCTCATGGCCATAGGGGTGTTTGCCCTGCCCTTCGTGCATATGAAGTCGGGGCTCGCCCTCTTTCTCCTGTCATTCCCAGCGGGTTTCGGCGGCATTACAGTCCTGCGCGGGACGATCCTGCGGGAGTACTACGAAGCCAGCACCTTCGGCACCATGATGGGTATCATGATGGGTTTTGCCGCAGCAGGCGGTATCATAGGCCCCACCTTGACCGGGTGGGCCTTTGACACGTTCGGAAATTACCAGCTTGTGTGGTTCGCCTTCTCCCTCCTTCTCTTCTTGGCCATTGTGCTGATACTGAAAATCAGGCCACCTGCCTCCCAGGCAGGGCAGTAATTCCGCAAAAATCGGAAGAACCGTCTTGTCACCCCCTGATCCGAATCCCAAAAAAATTTCAAAGATTCAAATCCCCTGTTAAATAATCAAATTTTTTCTTGACATTTTGCGAACAATCCCGGCATAAAGTAAAATTGTGGTATAGATGCTTTTTCAGGAGGTACCCAGATTTTTGTAGTGGAAGAATAGGCCGATAGCATTTCCCCGTTTCCATTAATTCACCCACACGAGGGCGGATTATCACATGCGAATCTTGAAAAGCGACCCCAATCCTTTGTCCAGAGGAGCAAGGCGTTCCTTTCCTGTCACCTTCTCCGACTACCCCCATCGAAGATCTCTATTACATCTGAAGCAGAACATGAGTGGTAAAGAGCCGTGTTACGACAAACGGACCAGGCGGCTTTGTGCCTGGTGAGATGCTTTCTTTTTTAATTGTAGAGGGTTTGCCATAGCGGCTTAACGGTCTGTTCATCTTTTGGGGGGAAGATCAACCTGTAGCAATTAACTTAACCATGAATGTCCAAAGGAGGGGGGAAGGTTATGAGAAAGATCACATTTGGCTTTAGTGTCTTGTTTGCTATCTTTTGCGCGTTCACCATAAGCACTCCTGCGTGGGGGGCAGACGTCATTAAGATCGGCGTTATCGGTCCAATGAATTTTCTCCAGGGGAAGGGGCATTGGAACGGGGCCCTGATGGCCCAAGAGGAGATCAACGCCAAAGGCGGGATTCAGGTCGGCGATAAAAAGATGAAGATCGAGCTTGTAAAGGCGGATTCCAACGAGTTCATGAACGTCACGGATGCCACCAACGCCATGGAGCGTCTGATGACCCAGGGCAAGGTGGATTTTGTTGTCGGCGGTTTCCGTACCGAGGCCGTTCTGGCCATGCAAGACATTGCCATGGACTACAAGAAGGTCTTTATCGGCTGCGGAGCGGCCCACCCCGAACTCTGCGCTCGGGTGGCCAAGGATTATAACCGGTACAAGTACTTCTTCCGCGGCACCCCCTTTCATTCAGGGAATCTGGTCAAGACCTGCTTCATCCAGATGGCAACCGTAGGCGCGATCCTGAAACAAACGCTGGGCCTGCCCAAGATAAAGGTGGCCATTGTCGCTGAAAAGGCGATGTGGGCTGATCCGATGATCAAGGCGGCCGAAGGATTCATCCCGAAAATGGGAATGGAGGTGGTAGGTGTCTGGAGACCTTCCGCGACGGCAACGGACGTGACCGCGGAACTCTCGGCCACCCAGCGCTCGGGGGCTCAGATGATCTTTACCATCTTTTCCTCTTCGGTGGGCATCCCCTTTGCCAGGCAGGCAGGAGAGCTCAAGGTGCCGGCCGTGCAGGTCGGGATCAATGTGGAGGCACAGAAGGATGGGTTCTGGGAGGCCACCCAGGGGTACGGAAACTATGTTGAAACCCTGAATACCTATGTCCGCGGTGTCGAGTTCAATGAACTCACAAAGCCCTTTATTGACACCTATGTGGCAAAATTCGGCGAGACGCCGACCTATACGGCAGACACGTACGCCGCTATCCTCTATGGAATTGTTCCAGCCGTTGAGAAGGCCGGGACAATCGATTCTGATAAGGTGGTATCCATCCTGGAGGACAGTGTCTACAAGGTCCCTGGGGGAAACGTCAAATACACGAAGACCAAAGACGGGAAACATCTGCATGACCTGACGTGGGGGCCGGGATATACGACCAGCCTGGGTGCCCAGTGGCAGGACGGTAAAATGGTGGGCACCTGGCCGCCAGCCCACTGGACATACGAAGGTTCAGCCGAGGTCACCTATAAGGGGATCGTCCCCTACAAGATAGCACCGTGGGTCATAGACTACTACAAGAAATAACAAACCTATCCTTTTAACAACTCCCGCCCTCTTTCGCTGAGCGAGAAAGGGCGGGAACCACCAATCTGCCGAGGCTATATGATACTTGATATAATTATTAACGGGTTAATCACCGGAAGCACGTATGCCCTTTTGGCCATCGGGTTTTCACTCATCTTCGGGGTCGCCCGTATCGTCAACATCGCCCATACGGCCTTTTACATGGTGGCCTCGTATCTTATCTATTCCTGCATCCAGAAACTGGGGCTCCATCCTGTCTGGGCCTCTCTGGTAGCGGTTATCGTGGTCACGTTAGCCGGTCTGGTTTCGTACAAGTTTTTTATCGATCCCATCCGCGAGCACGAGGGGGCGGTTCTGATCGCCACCATTGCCCTGGCCATGGCTATGCAGGAGATCCTCCTCCTTATTTTCAAGGGGGATTATCTGACCGTTCCGTCCCTGATTAGTGGGTATCTGAGTATCTTCGGGGTCAAGGTCTTCTATCAGCAGATACTGACCTTTGGAATGGCCCTGTTAATCCTGGCCGCGCTGTGGGCCCTGCTTATGAAAACCAGGCTGGGTCTGGCTATCCGGAGCACGGCCGAAGACAGGGAGGTTGCCAACCTGATGGGGATGGATGAGAGCCGGGTGGCCATGATGACCATGGGGATTTCCGTTGGGCTGGCCGGTCTAACGGGGGTCATCATCGTTCCCCTCACCACCCTGAGTCCCTTTATGTGGATGAACCCCCTGGTCATGATGATGGCGGTCGTGGTCCTTGGTGGACTCGGCAGTATCAAGGGGAGTTTTGTTGGGGCATATATATTGGGATTTGCAGTAACCCTAGTGGTATTTTTGATACCCATGGGCGCGTATCTCAAGGATTCTGTGGCGCTGTCCATTATGATCCTGGTGCTGGTAATCAGGCCGGAAGGCCTCTTTGGTGTTGCATTTGAGGAAGAGAGATAATCATGGGTATACTGGGTTTTTATCTGAAGAAGCTATACACGATCTTTAAGGGGGAGGTGCTTGTCCTGCCGAGCCGGGTGGCGGTTGTGATCTTTGTCCTGGCCCTGATCTTTCTGCCGTTTCTTATTCAGAGCCCGTATCTCCTGCGCATCATGGTGTTGACCAGTATCTTCGCCATCTTTGCCGCCAGTTGGGATCTCCTGTCCGGTTTTACCGGTCAGATGAATTTCGGGCATGCGCTCTTCTTCGGCGTCGGGGCTTACACCACGGCCCTGGTGAATCTGCACGCTCACCTGCCGCCCTGGGCCTCTATCCCTCTCGGGGCGTTGGCCGCGGTTCTGGCCGGGCTGATTATCGGTATTCCCTGTCTGAGGCTTAAGGGGACATACCTGGCCCTTACCACGCTGTCCTTCCCCATTATACTGATCGGGCTCGTCTACGCGTTTCCGGATTTCACCGGCGGAGAACTGGGACTCTCCGGCCTGGATCGCCTCTCCGGGTCCCGTCTCAGTGATTACTATATTACCGCGGGACTCATGCTGGCCCTGTGCACGATCATGTGGAAGATAACCGAATCGAACACGGGCATTATCTTCCATGCCATCAGGGAGGATGAGGTGGCGGTGAGGGCCGGGGGGATCAACACGACCCGCTACAAACTGCTGGCCTTTTGCCTAAGCGGTTTCTTTGCCGGGATATCCGGGGGGCTCTATGCGCATTTCATGCGGATTGCCGGCCCATCCACCCTGGAAATGTCCATGTCCTTCACCGTGATTATCTGGGCCATATTCGGCGGGATAGTTACCATATACGGGCCTGTCGCCGCGGTCTTTATCCTGTATCCACTGATGGAATTTTTCCAGTTCTGGCCCGAATACCGGATGCTGCTCTTTGCGGTTGTAGTGCTGTTTACCCTTCTCTACATGCCGGATGGTCTCATCCCCTGGTTGCGCGACAAGGTTGAAACCGAATGTCCCCGGTGTAAGGTCAAAAACATAGCTATACGAAAGACGTGCCGGATCTGTACGGCTGATCTGGGCTAAAAAACAATACAAGAAATAGAGGCTGCCAGATGAATTCAAAAGAAGCATATATGTCGAAACCATGGTTGAAATACTACCCGGAAGGTGTCCCCGAAGAGGTGGATATCCCCGAGGGCTCCGTTCCCGATCTGTTTGATCGGATGGTGGAAAAATATGGTCGCAAGACCGCGTTGATTTTCTACGGCAAGAAGATCAGCTATACGAAGCTGAAAGAACTGGTCGACCGGTTCGCCACGGCCCTCGACGATCTGGGGGTGGGACGGGGAGACACGGTGGCCCTGTTCCTGCTGAATTGCCCCCAGTATGTTATCGCCTATTTCGCCGTGTTGAAGATCGGGGCCAAGGTTACGCCGGTCAGCCCTGTCTACACGAGCAAGGAACTCAAACATCAGCTTGAGGATAGCGAAGCGAAGACGATCATCTGTCAGGATATTCTGTATGATAACGTTGAAAAGACCGGCCTTGCCCTCAAGAATGTGATCGTGACCAATGTCGCGGAATATCTCCCCGTACTCAAAAAGATGCTGGGGAAGAGTGCCGTGGGAAAGGTCTACGGGGAGATGCACGTCCCGACCCCCACGTTTATGGAGGAGGCCGGCCTGATTCAATTCCAGGACCTGATCAAGAAGTATCCTCCAAATCCTCCACCCGTTACGATCGATCCAAAGGAAGATATCGCCGCCCTGCCCTATACGGGAGGTACGACAGGACTCCCCAAGGCCGCAATCATTACCCATTACAACATGGTAGCGCTCCAGGCACAGACCACGTCCTTCTGGCCTATCTTTGAAGAGGGGAAGGAGGTGGTCATCGCATTCCTGCCCTTCTTCCACATCTACGGGCAGGTCGTGGTTATGCTCAACGGGCTGGTTCAGGGTTCCACGCTTGTCCTTTTCACCACGCCGGACATAGATGATATCCTCTCGGCCATGGAGCGGTATAAGGCGTCCGGTTTCTATGGTGTGCCCTTTATGTTTGAGTATCTCAAGGAGTACGAGAAGACGGACCGCGTGAACTGGAAGGCGCTCAAATTGATTGCCTGCGGTGCCGATACCCTGCACGAGGCGACCGTCAACGACTGGGAGAGGAGGACCGGCTCCAAGATCCTGGAAGGATACGGTATGACGGAGACCACCGCAGTCAGTCACAGTACCCCCTTCGACAGGCCCAAGACCGGTTCCTTCGGTGTGCCGATCCCCAGCGTAACTGCTGCGATCGTCGATATTGCCGGCACGGAGTTTATGCCGGTGAACGAAGAGGGGGAAATGATCCTCAACGGTCCCAACATCATGAAGGGGTATTGGAAGAGACCCGTAGAGACCGCGGAGTCCATCATAGAGATCGACGGGAAAAAGTGGCTCAGAACGGGAGACCTGGTCAGGATGGATGAAGAGGGATATTTTCACTTCTTTGATCGTAAACGCGATCTGATCAAGTTCAAGGGATACTCGGTGTTTGCCCGGCATGTGGAGGAGGTCCTCTTCAGTCACCCGCAGATCAAGGCCGCCGGTGTGGTTGGTGTCCCCGATCCCCGGGTGGGGCAATTCGTCAAGGCTTACGTGGTCCTGCAGAGCGAGGCCAGGGGCAAGGTCTCCGAGGAGGAGATCATGTCCTTCTGCCGTGAAAAGCTGGCGCACTACAAGGTTCCCGCGATCATCGAATTCCGCGGTGAGCTGCCCAAGACGGACGTGGGAAAGGTCTCCCGGAGAGAGCTGAGAGAAGAGGCGGAGGAAATCTAATATGGGAGACCAACCGTTCCTGGAAGTTAAGGATCTTAGCAAGGGCTTCGGAGGACTGCAGGCCGTCAATAAGGCCCATTTTTCGATGGGCCGGAACGAGGTGCTGGGCCTGATCGGTCCCAATGGTGCCGGGAAGACAACCCTGCTGCGGCTGATAACCGGTATCCTGAAACCTGATTCGGGTGACATCCGCTTCAAGGGCAAACGGATTGTGGGACAAAAACCCTGGAGCATCGTAAACGAGGGTATTGCCTGCACCTTTCAGAATATGAGGCCCTTTCGGCGTCTCCCCATTATTGCCAACGTCATGGTCTCCTGCCTCTGTCCCCGGGCGATGAAACGGGGAGAATGGGTAAAGAGGATTGAGGCCAAGGCCATGGATGCCTTGGAATTCGCGGGTATCTCCGATATGGCCCTCGAAAAGGCCTCCACCCTTTCCCAGGGGGACCTGAAACGGTTGGAAGTCGCCCGGGCCATTGCTACGGAGCCGGAGCTCCTCCTCCTGGACGAACCCTTCGGGGGGCTGAGTCCGGCCGAAACCGACCTGATGGCCAAATCCATGCAGCGCCTTCACAAGGGCGGCAGGTTCGGCCGCCTGCACAGTGAGGGGCCGGCCATGATCATTGTGGAACACAAACTGCAGCAGTTGATGAAGATCGTGGACCGGATTGTGGTACTCGATTTCGGGACTATCATTGCTGACGGGACGCCCGACGAGGTGGTGAAGATCCCCCATGTCGTCGAGGCTTATCTCGGGGAAGGAAACATCTAACAGTGCTATTGGAAGTCGCTAATTTAAAGGTGTGCTACGATAAGGCCGTGCTCATTAATGATCTGAGCATGGGAGTCGATACGGGAGAGCTGGTAAGCCTGGTGGGGCCGAATGGGGCGGGTAAGTCCACGCTTCTCAAGGCCATAACCGGACTGGTGGCCTGGGAACGGGAGATCACGCGCCGTTCAACCGCCGGAGATATAACGCTCGAAGGTACGGTGACCTTTGATGGGGAACGAATAGAGGAAGTCCCCGCGCATGAGATCGTGAAGAGAGGCCTGATCCACTGTCCCGAAAGGAGGAGACCCTTCCGGGAGATGACGACTATCGACAATCTGCTGGCCGGTGCCTACCTGACGAAAGAGAGAAGCAAGATTAACGACGATCTCGATAAGGTATATCAATTGTTCCCCGTGCTCAAGGAGCGATCAACACAGACCTCCGGAACCCTCTCGGGGGGAGAACAGCAGATGCTTGCCATCGGCAGGGCGCTGATGTCCGAGCCCAAACTGCTGTGCATCGATGAGCCCTCTACCGGCCTGGCCCCCCTTCTCCGGGCGGAGGTGTTCGGAAAAATCGCCGAGATCCGCAAGCTGGGGATTACCGTCCTCCTCGTTGAACAGGAGGTAAGCACGGTCTTTAAGATGGCCTCACGGAACTACGTCCTCTCCTCGGGCAAGATCATCGCCGAGGGGTCCGGTGACGAGCTGCTCGCAAACGAGGTCATTCGGAAAACCTATCTGGGCCTTTGATACCGGCAATGGTTTCATCTCCCATTCCGGCATGGAAACTCACGACCACCCTGGCGCCCTTTCCTGAGAAAGGGCGCCCAGTCCATCCACCTCGTTCCCTCCCAGCCATACCTCAAGATTGACATAGACCATAGCGGGAAAAAGATTTATAGTTGCCGTGCCATCCGGGGGAAAAGGCCCTGGAAGATCTCCGTATGAAAGGCCCGCTTTGATCATATGATTTTCCATATAGACATGGATGCCTTCTATGCCTCCGTTGAGGAGCTTGACAATCCGGCTCTGAAGGGCAGGTGTGTCATCGTGGGGGGGCAGTCCGGACGGAGCGTCGTCTCCGCCGCGAACTACGAGGCGCGAAAGTTCGGCGTCCATTCCGCCATGCCGATATTTCAGGCACGAAAAAGGTGTCCCGGCGCGATCTTCCTGCCGCCCCGAATGTCCCGCTACCGGGATCTGTCGGCACAGATCATGTCCATTCTGCGCGAGTTCTCCCCCATGGTTGAACCGATCTCGATTGACGAGGCCTACGTCGATATTACCGGCTGCCAAAGACTCTTTGGCGGGATAGAGGAGATGGCCCTTCGTATCAAGAAACGAATCAAGGAGGGCTCGGGCCTGACCTGCTCGCTGGGGGCCGCACCGAACAAGTTTCTGGCGAAGATCGCGTCCGATATGGATAAGCCGGATGGACTCACCATCATTGGGCCGGAGGCCGTCGACCGGTTTATCGAGTCTCTTCCGATCCACAAGGTCCCCGGTGTCGGAAAGAATACGCATGAGAAACTCAGGGTGATGGGGGTGAAAACTCTCGGTGATGTAAAACAATATCCTGAGGAGCTGCTGGTGAAGAAGTTTGGTAAATTCGGTCACCGGCTCGAGGAATTCTCCCGCGGTATCGACCGGTCGGCCGTGACCCCCGTCTCGGAGACAAAATCGGTCAGCGCGGAGGAGACACTCCCCGCGGACACTGAAGATAAAGATCTACTCAGAACATATATCCTGGGGCAGGCCGAGAGGATCGCGCGGGAATTGAGGACACTGGGGGTAGGGGCGCGAACGATAAGCATAAAGATAAAGGACTCGGATTTCAGACAGGTGACCCGGAGCGTTACGATCAGAGAGGCGACGCAGTCTTCCGACGTCATCATCCGGGAGGCCTCCCGGCTCCTTGAACAGTACCGGATATCGAAAAAGATACGGCTGATCGGTGTCGGCGTATCTCATCTTGTCTCAGCTGCAGAACCGCTACAGATGGATATCTTTGAGCAGAGTGACACACGAAGTTCTCACCGGCGAGAGCTGGATGAGGCGATCGACACGATTACCGACAGGTTCGGAACCGATGCCATCGGACGGGCGAGCCTGAAAGAGCGGAAGTGAAGACGCCGTCCACATTTTTCTGAAATGAATCTTCCGGTATGATATCATTCTCTCTCTTAACGGACAAACATCAGAGAAGGACCATAAGAGATTCGGGGGGTTCCCATGAATCGCAGAGACTTTCTCAAGAAGACATGTATTGCCGGGCTCGGCATATCAATCCCCGGCACCGTTAGTTCCCTCATCAACAATTTGTATGCCTCCCAGTACGCCGATATCGGCGTCGCCCGGGGGACGCCTCCCGAAGCAATAACAAAGGCTGCCATCGAAGCAATCGGCGGGATACACCGATTCATATCGAGGGGGGATATCGTCGTTGTCAAGCCGAACATAGGGTGGGATCGGAGACCTGAACAGGCCGCGGACACGAATCCCGAGGTTGTGGCCGCCCTGGTGAAACTCTGCTACGACGCGGGTGCCAAAAAGGTGAAGGTCTTTGACAATCCGTGCGTCGATCCCCGAAGAAGTTACAAGCAGAGCGGCATCGCGGACGCCGTGTCGGCGGCCGGGGCGGAGGTCAGCTTCATGGACGAGAGAAAATTCAAGGATGTTACGATAGATGGCCGTGCCCTGAAAAAATGGCCGCTCTATACCGATATCCTTGAAGCGGACAAGGTTATTAACGTCCCTATCGCAAAGGTTCACAGCCTGTCTACCCTTACCCTCGGCATGAAAAACTGGATGGGCGTCATGGGCGGATGGCGGGGGAGGATTCACCAGAACCTTGATCAGAGCCTCGTCGATATCGCACAGGTCATAAAACCCACGCTGATCGTACTGGATGCCGTCCGGATACTGACGGGCCACGGGCCGCAGGGGGGAAACCTTTCTGATGTCAAAACGCTGAATACGGTGATAGCGGGCACCGATCAGGTGGCCGTCGATGCCTATGGAGCGACGCTCTTCTATCTGAAGGGGAGTGCCCTGGGATATGTTCGCATCGGCCATGAAACCGGTCTCGGCACGATGGACCTGTCACAGTTGATCATCAAAAAAGTTGCTGTTTAATCGTGGCCCTATGAAGACACACACTGTTCGCATCCTTCGACGCCTTTCCCAGGGGATATTCCTCTTCCTGTTCCTGTTCCTTTTCATCCAGACGGAATCGAAGGGTCTGGACGAGCTGGGATATCCGGTCAAGATCTTTCTCGATTTTGATCCCCTCATTGCCATTTCAACGCTCCTTTCCGCCCACGCCATAGTGGCTGGATTCTTCTTCTCTCTGATCATAGTCGTCCTGACCGCGCTTCTGGGCAGGGTCTTCTGCGGATGGATCTGCCCCCTCGGAACACTGCACAATGCGGTCGGTTTTTTCAGCAAGAGGCGGCCTTCACCGGTTCGCCGCAGCTGGCATACCCTGAAATACTACATCCTCTTCTTTCTCCTCGCATCGTCCCTCTTCACGGTCCAGCTGGCCGGCATCATGGACCCTATCAGCCTCCTGATCCGGTCCCTTTCTCTCAGTGTCTACCCCCTGTTGAATTACCTGGCCAGGGCCTTCTTCGATACCATCTACACCCTGGATATACCGGGGATCGTCGACGGCTCTGAATGGGTCTATCGCATACTGAAGAAGGCCGTTCTCTCGTTCGAACAACCGTACTTTCTCCAGGGGATTTTTATCGGCGCCCTGTTTTTCCTCATAGTGGGGCTGAATCTGTATGAGAGGAGATTCTGGTGCAGGTATCTGTGCCCCCTCGGAGCGCTCCTCGGCATCCTTTCCCGCTTTGCCTTCCTGAAGAGGTCGGTAAGCGAGGGGTGTACATCGTGCGGTATCTGCGAGAAGGTCTGCCCGAACAGTGCCGTTACCGACAGGGATGGAACATGGAGAGGCTCGGAATGCCTCTACTGCATGGACTGTGACGATTTGTGCCCCGAAGAGGCGATCAGTTTCGGATGGAAGGGGAGAGGGGAAGGGATACCCATAGACCTGTCTCGTCGGAATGTCTTTGTGTCTCTCCTGGCGGGTGTCGCTGCCGTTCCGTTATTGCGTATAGTCCCCCAGTCCCGGAGAGGCTGGTTCCATCCTGCCCTGATCAGGCCCCCGGGTGCTTTGGAGGAGGAGAAATTTCTCAAACGATGCGTCCGCTGCGGGGAGTGCATGAAGGTATGCATTACGAACGGGCTCCAGCCGACCCTTTTCGAGGCCGGGCTTGAAGGACTGTGGACCCCCCGGCTTGTCCCAAAGATCGGTTACTGTGAGTTTCGCTGCACCCTGTGCGGCCAGGTATGCCCCACGGGGGCGATAGAAGAGCTGACGGTCCAGGAGAAAGAAAGGATGAAGATCGGCATGGCGGTAATCGACACGGGCCGGTGCCTTCCCTACGCCTACGACACTCCCTGCATCGTGTGCGAAGAGGTGTGCCCCACGCCGGAGAAGGCGATATGGCTGGAGATGGTGAAGGTGCAGCCGCGCGAGGGGAACGAAACAATCTTGAAACTGCCGAGGGTGGATATCGAACGGTGCGTCGGCTGCGGCATCTGTGAGACCCACTGTCCCGTCCAGGCAAAGCCCGCAATCTATGTGATCAGCACGAATGAATCGAGATCGGACGGCAACCGGCTTTTACTCAGCCCGTAACTCTACAGAGGTTTCCCCGGTCAGGAAAAGAGGGATCAGGACTCCCTGTCAAAGGTCCCGCAGCCGTGGATCGTTTTTTGACAGGATGTTGCAGGACTGCATTGACTCATCAAATACGATAAGGGCCTTCCCGGTCTCAAGCTGCCTTTTGACCTTTTCAATCTTCTGTTCAAAGGGGACTTCAGTCTCCCCGTAATCAGTCCCCTCGCGCAAGATAAACTCTTCGATGACCGCCTCCAGGACCTCGGGGGATAATTGGTCGTACGGGACCCGCACGACCCTTCTGTTGTCTCGCACTTGATTCACTTGTTGTCCCCGTCCTCAGATTCCGGTGCCGCAGGTAATCTCTTATACACACGGTTCCCCTACTTTCAACAAAAAAACGAAAAGAGGGCGATACTCCATATTTTCCTTGACAGGTCATGGCTTTCTGTTAGGCGTAAAGAAGCTATAATGGAAAGAGTTGTCACCCAAAAAGGGAAAAGGAGTCAGGGGCAGCGAACTTCGATGGTCCGAGGAGAAGTCCCGATATACAGACCGTTTATCTATCCAGTTTCACATTCGTTTATCTATCCAGTTTCACATTGCCGAGAAACACTATAAAACTCCGGAGCAGCTCTTCGTCGAAGCACCGTCTCATCCCCTGGTCGCGATCGTCTCGATCTGCATCTCCAGCCCCGGATTTATTTTCCTGCTTTCCGATCGTGATCTGTAACGCCTTTATGTGGTCTCGATCATCTCGCTTTGCATTCTTAGCCCTCGCTTTATCTTCCGGCTTTCCGATCATGATCTGCGCCGCCTTCATGGGGGACATCGAATCTTTGTAGGGACGGCGGGATGTCATGGCGTCAAAGACGTCGATGATTCTCAACACGCGGGCCAGGGGGGGTATGCTCTGCCCCTCCAGGCCCAGGGGATATCCCCCGCCGTGAAAGTTTTCATGGTGATGCACTATGGCTTTTTTGACAAACGGGGGTATGTCCGAGTCGATCAGCATCGCCAGGCTGGTGAGAGGATGGCGTTTCACGATCTCCCACTCGACCTCCGTAAGGGGCTCGTTCTTATTGATTATCTCATGCGAGACAAACGCCTTGCCGATATCGTGCAGCAGGGCTCCGACCCCGCACTGCTGCAATATTCTCATCTGCTGTTTCTCATCGGATGCCTTATAACCCGGTTCGATCTGTTCCATGATGTCCGGGTTAAGCCTGAGAAATGCCACGGTAAACCAGAGAACCTTGGTAGCATGTTCATATGTCTGGTAGTCGTGACCGATCATCTTCGCCAGGGCCTGAAGGGATCTTGATTCCGTTATGAATGCCAGGGCGCTTTGGACCATACTTTGTGTTCGATGTATGGTGCCCGGATCCATGGTACTCAACCCGAGGGACATTTCAAATGAATCCTTGACGACATTGGTGGAAACTTTCGTAAATATCGAAGCCTTATTGTCATTCGATAAATGTTCATTCCCAAGGATCGTTCCCAGATTGGCCTCAAGATGCTGTTCGTACTTGAACTCTTCTTCGAGGCTTACGAAGATCTCATCGCGTCCGCCTTCGGAGAGTCTGGCGAGTTGTTCTGGACTGACCTTATTTCCTTTCAGTGCCCAGAGTACAAATCTCCCCTCAGGCGAGCGGATATAGATCTGAAAATCCGGTAAGGTCCCCGGTATGATCGCGTAGGGGGGGATAGCCTTGTATCTGTCTCTGTTCATTTGTGTATCTCTCATATGTAATGGTATCCCCCTGTTCGTTTGCACCGCGTCTTTTCACCAAAGTTTGGTGAGTTGCACGAAGGGAACGATACTCTTGTTTTCGACAAAAGAATATGAAAACTTTAGATGTTTTTACCGGTTAGATACATGTGTTTATTGGGGAATGAGCATACATGGTACGCGTCGCTTGCCGGATGCAATGTCTCGTATCTGTCCAGAATGTTAATGTATTTCCGGTTGTGATATGGTATGGAATAACTCACACTGAAAAGGGCGGTACAGGAGAAAAAAATAATTGCGGACGTGGGGTCTGGATCGGGCCCATAAACTGGGAACAGAGGGTACGTATCGTAAAAGGGGTTGCGATTTCTCGTAACCCCTTGATTTCTGGTGGGCCCTGTCGGGTTCGAACCGACGACCTACTGATTAAGAGTCAGTTGCTGCTACCAGCTGAGCTAAGGGCCCCTATATTGTTAATCGGTCGAATGTATGGCGCGCCCGGAAGGATTCGAACCTTCGACCAACAGATTCGAAGTCTGCGACTCTATCCAGCTGAGCTACGGGCGCTTTTTCTTTCTCAGGCAACCGCTACCGGCAGTACAAATAGAGCCAGACCATCGCCTCAAGAAAAATTGACTTCCCTATCTATTCTTTTGATCCTCTTTCGTCAAGGATTATTTCAGATTTTTTTCTCGGATTCCAGACCAAAATTCGGTTTTCAGGTGACACGCGGCATGGTGCCCACCGCCTCTTTCATCGAGGGCCGGTATCACCGTGTCGCAGATATCCACGCGGTACCGGCACCGGGGATGAAACGAACACCCGGAAGGGGGATCTGTCGGGCTGGGTATGCCGCCGCCCAGCGGTATCCGGTCCTTCTTGTGTGTGGGGTCGGGGATGGGAACGGCGGACAGGAGTGCCTGCGTGTAGGGATGGAGAGGCGTACTGTACAGGGACTTTTTGTCCGCGAGTTCCACGATTTTTCCAAGGTACATGACCGCGATCCGGTCGCTTATATGTTCGACGACGCTGAGATCATGGCTGATAAACAGATAGGTGAGATCAAAATTCTTCTGCAGGTCTTTCAGCAGGTTGAGTATCTGTGCCTGTATGGAGACGTCCAGTGCCGAGACGGGCTCATCCGCGATAATAAGCTCGGGATTGAGGGCGAGCGCCCGTGCTATGCCGATGCGCTGTCTCTGCCCGCCGCTGAACTCGTGGGGGTAGCGCCCCATCTGCTCCCTGCTGAGTCCCACAACCTCCATCAGCTCGGCAACCCTGTCCCCGTTTTTCTTCCCCCGCGGCAGGTTATGTATGGCGAGGGGCTCTCCCACGATGGTGCCCGCGCTCATCCTCGGATTCAGAGATGAATATGGGTCCTGGAATATCAGCTGTATCTTTTTCCGAAACCCCTTTAGATCTTTGCGGGAGTAGGTGAGGATATCATCCCCGTTGAAGGTGATCTTTCCGGCGGTCGGTTCTTCAAGCCGGGTGATGAGGCGGCCGAGCGTGGTCTTCCCGCATCCCGATTCGCCCACCAGGCCGAGGGTTTCTCCCTTGAGAATCTGAAGGGTTACCCCGTCCACGGCCCGAGCCGTCTTCTGCCGGCCCGAGAAAAATCCGCCCCGGACGGGAAAGTATTTTTTCAGTCCTTCGATCTGCAACAAGACCGGATTCATCGGCGCTGATCCTTGCGTTTCATTGGTATTTCCAGCATCGCACCTGGTGGCCGGGAGATTGCTCCACCAGCTGCGGTTCTTTTTCGGCGCATATATCCATGACGTCGGGGCACCGGTTCCGGAAACTGCACCCCGAGGGGAGTTCGTACAGGTTGGGGACGATGCCGGGTATCGCGGTGAGGTACCCGTCTTTCTTCGTGGCCCTCTTCGGTGTCGATTCCATAAGCCCTCTGGTATACGGGTGGAGGGGCGTGGAAAAAAGATCGAGAACGGAGCAGTATTCCACCACTTTTCCTGTATACATAACGGCGACATGCCGGGCCATCTGCGCGACGATCCCCAGATCGTGGGTTATCAGTATGACCGATGTCCCCACCTCGTCTTTCAGCTTGTTTATTAGATCAATAATCTGCGCCTGGATGGTCACATCGAGTGCCGTTGTTGGTTCATCCGCGAGCATCAGCTCGGGATTGCAGGCGAGCGCCATGGCTATCATGATCCGCTGGCGCATCCCGCCGCTCATCTGGTGCGGATAGCTCCTGAGGGTTTCACGGGTGGGGGACAGGCCGACGAGCCGGAGCATATCGAGGGTGCGGCCAATCGCTTCCTCTTCCGAAAGCCCCTTGTGGAGCTTGATCACCTCGGAGATCTGGTCTCCCACCTTCAGAACGGGGTTGAGGGAGTTCATCGGCTCCTGGAATATCATGGATATGTCGTTTCCCCGAAGCCTCCGCATCTCGTCCTCGTCGAGGCCGAGGAGATCGGTGCCCTTGAAGAAGATCTGCCCTGCCACGATGCGGCCAGCCGGGCTGGGTATCAGCCTCATGATGGACAGGGCGAGGACGGTCTTGCCGCACCCCGATTCCCCGACGATGCCCAGGGTATCCCCCTTGTCGACAGAGATATCCACCCCGTCGACGGCCCTGACCGTGCCGTTTCGTGTTGCAAAGTGTGTCTTCAGCCCTTGTACGTCAAGGATGTGAGACATGGGAAGCCTGGCTCCGATCCATCAGGAATTGTGCGAGAAGCCGTACGCCTATACCGGACGCGCCCTTGGGGATATACGGTTTATCCTTTGACAGGAGCGCGGGTCCGGCGATGTCAAGGTGCACCCACGGGTACTTACCCACGAACCTCTTGAGAAACAGGGCCGCGGTTATGGTGCCGCCTGCCCGTGTCCCGACATTTTTGATGTCCGCCACGTCGCTCTTTATCAGCTCATCGTACTCCTGCCAAAGGGGGAGTTCCCATACCATCTCGCCTGTGGCATCCGAGGCAGAGGATATCCGCCTTTTCAGCTCTTCATCCGTTCCCATCATGCCGGTAAGGTAATCGCCCAATGCCACTACGCAGGCCCCGGTCAGCGTGGCGATATCTATTATCGCCGCCGGATTGTATTTTTTAGCAAAGGTGAGCGCGTCCGCCAGGATCAGACGCCCCTCGGCGTCGGTGTTTTTGACCTCTACTGTCAGTCCCGACATGGTCTTCAGCACGTCTCCCGGTTTGCACGCCTTCCCGCCCGGGAGGTTCTCCGTCGCGGGGACAATGGCCACTACGTTCAGGGGGAGCTTCAGGTCGGCCGCCGCCTTGATTGTGGCGATCACCGCAGCCCCGCCGGCCATATCCGATTTCATCTCATCCATCTTTTCGGAAGGTTTGATGGAGATCCCCCCGCTGTCAAAGGTGATCCCCTTGCCGACCAGAAGCACGGGGCGGTCGTCTTTCCTTCCGCCGTTGTATTCCAGGATTATCAGCCGTGCCTCTTCTGCGCTTCCCCTCGCCACGCCGAGCAGGGCGTTCATACCCAGTTTTCCCATGGCGATCTCATCCAGCGCCTCGAATGTGAGATGTGCCTCCGTGGCGATAGCACCGGCCCTGTCCGCCAGGATGGAGGGCGTCATATCGTTGGATGGCGTGGAGACGAGGTCCCTCGCGCAGTAAACCGCCCGTGAGATGATCTCCGCCGTTTGAACTCCTTTTTCGATGTCTTCAAGGAGTTCGGGTCTGTCCTCCACTATGATACATTCATTAATCTCTCCCTTTTTGTCCTCTTCGAGGGTCTTGTAAGGGATGAAACGGTACAGGCCCAGCAGCGCGCCTTCGGCGGCGGCCCGCGCCACGTCTCCGACGGCAAATTCCGTCTCGCCGAAGTCGAGGGATGCTGCCACCTGCGTTATGTTGAGGTCCCGTATCTTCTGGGCCGCCTTTGAGAATACCCCCCGCAGTCTTTCAAGGTCGAACTCCCCCTTCTTGCCGAGGCCGGCGATCAGTATCCTCTTGCCGGGGATCAATCCCCTGGTGTATATAACGGAAGAGTCGTACAGCTTCCCCTCAAAATCCCCTCTGTCGATCAGCTCGCTGATAATGCCGTTGCACCCTTCATTGAGGAGGCGGGCTGCCCCTTCCGGTGTCTTATTGCCCTCGAAATGTCCCACAAGCAGTATTTCGCAGTCGAAATTCGCGAGAGCCCCTTTTGTTACGGTGATATTCATCTGTTCCTCCTGAAAGTGTCATATGCACGGGGAAGATAGCACATGGATGCGAAATGTCAATGCGCAGAGTGCGGTATTCACGCCAGCCGCACTCTTTCAAAACAACCTGCTTTTCAAGCGCTTATTTTCACGGTCCGGGGAATCTTTTTCGATGGAATCTATTTCTTCCTTGATCTTCCCGGCCATTTCACTGCCGGGGGGGAATAAGGACTGGGCTGCCTTGAAATGGAAGAGTGCGCTCTTGATTTTGTGTTCCTTCTTGAAAAAAATACCGAAATGGTAGTGGGATTCTCCCTGCATGTTGACCTTCCCGTAGAGCATTGCCAGATTGTGGTACACCGGGATGTCGTCCGGGTTCTTCTTCAGGAATTCCTTATAGAGTTCGAGAGCGGCGCTGTAATCTCCGGTGGTGGTGTATGCCCTTCCCAGGTACAAAATAGTGTCGGCGTCTTCCCTGTCTACACGATAGGCCCTCCGGAGTGTGTCTGTCGCGTCGGCCACTTTCCCGAGATTAAAGTAGCTGATACCCAGATCGCGGAGAATATCGGCATCGTCAGGGGACAGCGACAGTGCCTTCTGAAAGTTATCGAAGGATTCCGATGTCTTGCCAAGTTTTCCCTGGATGACCGCCAGACCGTACAGGGCATCCGGGTTGTCGGGATCTTTTTTCAGCGCATTTTGAAAATATCTGATACTGGAATCAGGACCCTTCCTGCCAATGACCAGTATGGTTTTTATCCTTTCCAGTTTTCCTAGGATGCTCTTGGACCCTCTTTCCTTATATTTTGTCTGAAGCAGTCCGTCCAGATAGCTTATCCTGTCTCCTGTCCCGGGGTGTGTCAGGAAATACGAAGGGACGGAATTCGAGTAAAACTCATACTGTCTCATGATCTTCAGAAAGTTCAGCATGCCCTCGCCGTCATACCCGGTTTCGGCCAGGTATAACATTCCGAGACGGTCGGCCTCCTCTTCATGCTCTCTGCTGTATTTGAGACTGAGGGTTGCTGCTGTTGCCGAGGAGAAGCCGACGACCGCGGCAGTCACATCACCTCCGAGAAAGGCGCTGGCCAGGATCGCCGCAAGTGTTGCCACGCCGATCTTTTGTGAACTCTCGATCATTTGAGCTATGTGCCGGGCCTTTATGTGTGCTATTTCGTGCGCCAGCACACCGGCGAGCTGGTTCTCGTCTTCGGTAAGCTCTATGAGACCACTGTAAACATACACGTAGCCTCCCGGGGTTGCAAAGGCGTTGATCCCCGGGCTATCAATGACGGAGAAGGTGAAGTCGAAAAAGGACTGCCTGCTGTGTGAAAGTAGCAGACGTCCCATCTTTTCGATATAGCTCTTTACCTTTGGATCCTTTACGAAGACCCCTTTGTCGTTCAATTTATCGTAAAACTCTTTCCCCAGTTTTTTTTCATCTTGTATGGTAAAAGAGGCGAGTGATACGCCCGCTGACGCATGGAGATACAGGAGGACTATACAGGTGGCGAGGATCCTTTTTATTGTGCTGCCGCGATGGTCTGTTTTTATGGTATTCATACAACGGTAACCTTTTTGAGGTTTTGGTTCAAGATGACCTCACAAAGGAAGAAGTCGCCCATGATGTTATTAATGGTCTCTATGATATGTGAATCTCCTCCATAAGTCAACGTAACAGGGGGACCGTAATCCACCACCAACTTTTGAGTGGGCAGGTTTTTCGTACTTTTGGGACTC
>CAZNBR010000009.1:0-28736 GCA_964571315.1 uncultured Syntrophaceae bacterium | reverse complement strand
GCTTATGGGTGCTGATCGCTATCTTCTCACCCACCACGAGATTCATGAGCGTGGATTTTCCCGCGTTCGGTTTTCCTATGATTCCTATAAAACCCGATTTAAACAAAGTTGACTCCATATACTATCTTTCGCTCACTGCCGGCGGTGTGCAATCGTCTCGCATCCCACTCATGGGGCGCACACCACATCATTTACACGCGGCAGAAGGGGAACCCGGTTGACCGGATACCTGGAAAGACTTCTAGCATATACGGGTTGGCGTTACAAGCGCTGACGAGAGAGGTCGGGAATCAGGGTATTTCCGAATGGACTTTGTTCGAGGGGATGCAGGAACTGCCGTTGTTTACATTGATGGTTCCATTGTCCCCTGTACGGCCTCGACGAATGCGCCTACCTTTTCGGGGTCTTTTCTCCCCACAGGATGTTCGACGCCGCTGATTACGTCCACGCCATAGGGATTAACGGCTGCAACGGCCTCGCCGACGTTTCCCGCGTGCAATCCACCGGCGAGGATCAGGGGTAGATTTACAGCGTTGCGGATCTTCCGTGCAATCCCCCAGTCGATGCTTTGGCCTGTTCCGGCGGGCCGGACATCGCTAACCGAATCCAGAAGGAGGGCGTCCACTCCGATGTTTTCAATGAGACGGGCCGCATCGAGGGGTTCGTCCGATGAGAAGGCGCATCTTCCTGTTTTGGCGGAAAAACGCAGGGCCTTGATCACGGGGACGTTGAGCGTCTTGAGTGCGGTCACGAGCTCTGCCGTTACGGAAAGCGGTTCGTCCCCGTGCAGTTGGACCGCGTGGGGTTTCAGAAATTCCGTCAGTTCGATGACCAGTTCGGGATCGTCCCCGACCACAATCACTCGTGAGACGAAGGGAGGAACGGCGCGCATCAATTCCCGGGCTTTTTGCCTGTCGAGATTCCAGGGCACATCGATGGGGTATTCCACGACAAAACCAAGGGCATTGACGCCCGCCTTGACGCAGAGGCGGATGTCCTCTTCCTTCGTCATCCCGCATATCTTGATGCGTGTCATAGGGGCCATCCTACCGATGTCAGTTCACTCAGGAATTCTTGAATGGAGGGCGCCTTCAATACTGCGGTTCCCACAAGGACCGCGTCGGTGCCGCTCATGCCGGCTCGTTTTACGTCTACGGCAGAGCTGATCGAACTCTCACTGATCAGAGGGCGAGGACCTTTGCAGAAGCGGGCAAGCGCCTCTGTCCTCCCCACATCGTTGTTGTCAATCTCAAAGATCGTGATGTCGCGATTATTGATCCCCATCAGATTGAAGGGAAGCTGTCGAATCTTTTCAATCTCTTCCATATCATGAGCTTCCACAAGGGTTTCAAGGCCGTGTTCCCGGCCATGATCGATAAGCCGTGCCAGTTGTTTGATCTCCAGGATGGCGGTTATCAACAATACCGCCGAGGCTCCGGCGGCGGCTGATTCCTCAATCTGTCGCTTCGAGATGATGAAATCCTTGTGAAGCACGGGAAGGTCAACCGCGGCAGCAATCGCGGGCAACAGGTCCATGTGACCGCCAAAGTGCTCCGGTTCCGTTACCACGCTGATTCCCGCAACAGAACACCGCGCCATTTCCTGCGCGAGCGCCACCGGGTCGCGCCCGCGCAGAAGATCCCCTTCTTTGTCCGAACGGACCTTGATTTCTGAGATCACAGGGAAGAATCCTTCGCGTTGCCTTGCTCGTATGGATGCGGAAAGTGATAATGCGTTTCCCTGTCCGGAAGAAATTGCAATCTTTGTCATAGAGGTACCGTATCAAAAAGCATTGGATTTTTCCACCAGTTCCTGAAGTTTGCGCCCGGCCGCACCCGAATCGATAAGGGAACGGGAGAGCTCAATCCCATCGTGAATACTCGATGCCTTTCCACTCACATACAGGGTGGCCGCATTGTTCAGAACGAGGAAATCCCGCCGGGGACCCTGTTCCGCGCCTGAGAATATATCCCGGATCACCGTGGCGTTGAAGTCGGGAGATCCGCCGGCGATATCCTGCAGGGCACAGCGTTTCAGTCCGAAATCCTCGGGAGCGACTTCATAGTATTTGATCTCTCTCCCTTTGATTTCGGCGATCGAAGTTTTTCCGAGCAGGGATATTTCGTCCAGACCGTCCAGGCCATGGGCCACGATGACGTGATTGAAATCCATCTCTGCCACCACGCTTGCCATCATATTGACCAGCTCCGGCTTGTAAACGCCGATCGTATGGTTGCGGGCGCCTGTGGGGTTGATAAGGGGGCCAATGATCGTAAAGAAGATCGTTTTGATGCCCAGTTGATTTTCGGGTCCGAACACCTTGAGCATAACGGGATGAAAATTTGGCGCGTATATGAAACTGATCCCTATGTCCTCGATCAGGCGGGATGCCTGTTCCGGGGTCAGGTTGATATTAACGCCCAGAGCCTCCAGGACATCGGCGCTCCCCGAAGGCGAGGATATGGACCGGCTGCCGTGTTTGGCCACCGGGACTCCGGCCGATGCCGTAAGAATCGCGTTGGCGGTGCTTACGTTGAAGGTGGTCAATCCGCCGCCGGTCCCGCAGGTATCTGTAAGTTCCGAATCAACGGACACGTGCATGGGAATGCAATTCTTCCGCATCGCCTGCGCGATGTAGGCCACCTCCCTGATGCTGGGTCCCTTGCTCAGCAGGCCCACCAGAAAACCGGCAATCTGCACGTCCGATAAATTGCCGTCATTAATCGCGTCGATGACGCTGAAGATTTCGCTTTTTTCCAGATCGAAGTTTTCGGTAAGCTTTGAAAGAATCGGTTTGATCGTACTCTTGCCGTTTTCGATCACCGCAGCTGCTTCCTCAGCCGATTGGGGAACGATCATTGCCGTGGGGGCGCCTTCTTCCAGTTCATGAAACTTGTAGGTCTTGAAGGCCATCATTGTCCTTGTCCCCGTTACGCCCTCCGTGTTTTGCATTTTATCCGTAACGATGTCGGAAAGATGCTCATATTCACGGACCTGAATCTTCGCCATCAGGTCGTATTCTCCGGTGATGGAAAGCACTTCCACTACCTCTTCAATGGCCCCCAGTTGGGTGGCGAGCTTTGGAATCTTACCCTTTTCCACTTTAAAAAGCACAAGCGCTGTAATCATGATTTTTTCTCCTTTCCCTTTTGTAATATGGTTTTTTTATTCTCCCCGCGACGCCGATCTCAGCGCCGCCTTAAAATTTCGTACCTGTTCTTCCAATCGTTTCACAAGGTCCGTGTCGTTCTGGTGTTCTTCGATTGTCCGTTCGAAGGCGCTGCCTATCACGATGCCGTCGGCATGTGGCGCCAGTATTTTCGCATCTTCGGGAGTGGAAATGCCAAAACCGACGCAGATGGGCAATTGTGTAACAGCGCGCAGGTCCTTTACATGATCCCTTACATCGCCCGCGTCCAGCCCGGTGCTTCCTGTGACACCGGTTTTCGAAACCAGGTAGAGAAAACCCGACGCGTTCCCGGCAATTTTTTTCATCCGTTCCTTCGGTGTGGTAGGCGCCACGAGACGAATCAGGGAGAAGCCGTCCTCTTTCTCCCAGCATTCCGTAAGCTCCCGGGATTCTTCGTGGGGGAGATCGACGATGAGCACTCCATCGGCGCCTGCTGCGAGAGAGTCCCGGTAGAAGGACTCAAGGCCGTAGGCAAAGATGGGATTGTAATAGCTGAAGAGGATGATGGGGATATCGGTTCTCTCCCGTAAGGTTTTCGTCATTTCGATCGCGCGCGTGAGACTGGTGCCTTCTTTCAGGGCCCGCGCCGCGGCCCGCTGGATGACGGGGCCATCGGCCGTGGGATCGGAAAAGGGAATCCCCAGTTCCAGAATATCGAGACCGGCATGGCACATGGCCGTGATGAGATCGAGGGACGCCGACAGAGTGGGGTCACCTGCCGCGACAAACCCCACCAGGGCTTTCTCCTTTTTTGTTTTCAGCTCGGCAAATCGCGTATCTAATCTGTTCATCGGCCCGCTCCCCCTTTCCTGGCTTCATAGTCGGAAACAATGCCCAGGTCCTTGTCGCCCCTTCCGGAAAGATTCACCACGATAATCCTGTCCCTGGACATGGTCGGAGCTTCCTTAAGGCAGCAGGCAATGGCATGGGCACTCTCCAAGGCGGGAATGATCCCTTCCATGCGGCACAGCGTATGAAAGGCCTCCATGGCCTTATCGTCGTCTACGGAGACATAACGGGCTCTGCCGGAGTCTTTCAGGAAGGAATGTTCGGGCCCCACACCGGGGTAGTCCAGTCCGGCGGAAATGGAATGGGCCTCCTTGATCTGGCCGTTTTTATCCTGAAGCACGTAGGATTTTGAACCATGAAGCACGCCGATCGAACCCTCACCAAGAGTGGCGGCGTGTTTCCCCGAAGCGATACCCTTTCCCGCCGCCTCGACCCCCACCAATTCCACCGGTGTTTCCAGGAAGGGGTAGAAGAGCCCCATGGCATTGCTTCCGCCCCCTACACAAGCTACCAGCATATCGGGGAGGCGGCTGAGAGATTCTTGCATTTGTCTTTTAACCTCTTCACCAATTACCTTTTGAAAATCCCGTACCATCAGGGGGTATGGATGAGGGCCGGCCACTGACCCGATCACGTAATGGGTGTCTGTCACCGCTCCTACCCAGTATCGCATAGCCTCATTCATGGCATCCTTCAGGGTTCCGGCGCCCGATTCAACCGGCACGACTTCGGCGCCGAGCAGCTTCATGCGAAGCACATTGGGCTCCTGCCGCCGGATGTCTTCAATTCCCATGAAAATTCTGCATTCCATGCCGAAGAGGGCCGCTACCGTCGCGGTGGCAACACCGTGTTGACCGGCGCCTGTTTCGGCGATGATTTTCTTCTTGCCCATCCATCGCGCGAGCAATCCTTGACCCAGTGTGTTGTTGATCTTGTGGGCGCCCGTATGGGTCAGGTCCTCCCGTTTGAGGTAGATCCTGGCGCCGCCAAGATGCTCACTCAATCGGCGGGCATGGTAAAGGGGTGTCGGCCGCCCTGCGTAGTCGGCCAGCAACATCTCAAGCTCTTCTTTGAAGGCGGGCTCGAGGGAAATCTTCCGGTAGGCCTCTTCCAGACCAATAAGGGCCGTCATAAGCGTTTCCGCCACATAGCGTCCACCGTGTGGCCCAAAATGACCGGCCTTGTCCGGCATCGTTCCCATCGGTGATTGTTCTTCACTGTTTTGCTGTTCACGCATAGATTGTATCTCCTTTTCATCCCGCATACGGCCATAACGACTCGGCTGCGAGGGGTAGGGTTATGAAATTTCCGGCCGCATAAAAAAGGGGCTATGGATTTCTCCACGCCCCTTTCTCTTTGCAAAAAAAGGACCGCGGGCAGTGAGTCCTGCCTACGATCCCTATATGCTAGTACTGTATGTTGCTACTCAGTCATGGGAAGTTGCGCCGGCAGACCCTTCTATATTGGTCCACCACCACCAGAGTTGTTTGCATGTTTCACAATAGATAATACGATTCATAATTTCTACCGGCACTCGTTCCTGTCTGTACGCTTTGGGTCTATACACGGGTTATTCGTTTCCTGTCAAGTATTTTTTATTTCTGGAATCAGAGGAAATATATGGTACAGACCGTTCGTCAATCCTTAATGACCCCCTTTCTTGCCCCGTATTTTCCATTATCTGTATTTCTGTAAGGTCGAAAGATTCTTTCAATATCCGGATATTCCGGTTTTTCATCCCCCGAAGGTTCGACACATCCTGGGGGGCCACGGAAAAAACCACTTCCTTACGCTTCAGATCCGCCGATCCCAGCAGCTCTGTTGCCATGTCCAGGAACAGGGAGCCTTCCACCAGTGACCGGAATGCCGGGTGAAAGGGACCCGCAATGATGTTATGGTTCGCCTCCATCTCTTTCGTTGCATGAAGTCCCAATCGTATAACAGGGATACCGGCCTTCCGAAACCTCAGAAGCGCGTGCTTGCAGAGATCGATGGCATCATCCAGCGCCAGGGGCAGGTACGTGCTCTTCTGATAAGCCTCAGCCAGCGCGGTGTTCCTGAATACGATAGTCGGATGGATTCTTACCGTGTCGGGCCGCAGGCCGATAATCTCTTCCACGGTATATTCGAATCTCTCCCGGGTGTCGCCCGGGAGGCCCGCCATGAGATGTACCCCGGTTTTGATCCCGTTCTTCTTTAACAGCCTGACTGCTTCCCGTACATCTTCCGATGAGTGACCCCTTCTCGAGGCGGACAGCACCTCGTCAACCATTGATTGAGCGCCTATCTCCACGGTGGAGACGCGATATCGGGTGATCAGGCCTATTCGCTCATCATCGATATAATCAGGCCGTGTCGATATCCGTATAGAGCCTGCCATCCCCGCGTCGATATAGGACTGAGCGACATCCAGGAGTTCAATCTGGTAGCCCCGGTCCATCCCGGTGAAATTCCCCCCATAAAAGGCGATCTGGTCGAACTTCCTTCCCCCTTCCGTCAGGTGCCTGTCGCAGACCGCTCGGACGGTATCCCCGGTCAGCCTGTCGGAATAGTCCCCGGCGGCTATCCTCTCATTACAGAATACGCAGCGGTTGGGACATCCCTTATGTATCACGAATATGGGAATTATCAACGGTCTCACATCTCGTCCAGTTTCTGCAGGGCCTTGCGGGCCGCATCCTGCTCGGCCTCTTTTTTATTCTTTCCGGTTCCGGTTGTCGCGATACTGTCTCCGATGGATGCCTCTATCTCAAAGGTCTTATCATGATCAGGGCCGGATGCGTTTACAATTCGATAGCGGGGTATTTCTCTGAATCTGACCTGGCCGGCCTCCTGGAGGAGCGATTTGTAGTCCCGGTATACCGGCTTCCGGGCCCATTCATCGACAGGAGACCGGAAGGCCCGCCTTATAAAACCGGCGGCGGCTTCGTACCCCCCGTCGAGGTAGATGGCGCCGATAAGGGATTCAAAGGCATCTCCCAGGATGGAATCCTTGTTCCTCCCCTCGGAGTTTTCCTCCCCCCTGCCCAGGAGCATGAACTCGCCGATCCGGTACTTCCGGGCCAGTCCGGCCAGGGATGGTTCATTGACCATGAAGGCCCGCGCCTTTGAGAGCTGTCCCTCGGTATACTCTGGAAATCTCTCCATCAGCATGTCGCTTATGCACAGTTGCAGGACGGCATCACCCAGAAATTCCAGCCTTTCGTTGTCTCCCCGCGCGAGGTCCGGATTCTCGTTGGCATAGGACCCGTGTGTGAGCGCGAGATCGAGCAGGCCGACATCACCGAAGGTATAGCCCAGCATCTCTGACAGGCCCTCGAGGGTCCTGATCCTTTCTTTATCCATCCGTCACGATCCTTCCCACAACCTTTTCCTTTATCATGCGATCCGCCGTGACCGGCACGATCTGGTTGGCAAGGGACGGGTCACCTTCGGGGATCAGTACCGGCACGTAATTGCCTGAAAACCCCTTCACCCAGCCGGTCTCCTTGTCCCTGTTTCCCTCCACCAGGACGGAGAGCGTTTCCCCTGCGAACCCGCTGTTGAACGCTACCCTCTTCCGGTTTCCTATGTCCCGCAATATAGCGGCGCGCTCTTTTCTGGCCGATTTCATGACCTGATCGGGAAACGAGGAAGCGGTTGTGCCGGGACGCCGAGAATAGGGGAAAACATGAAGATACGCAAGCCTTATATTCTCAATGAAACGAACCGTGTTTTGAAACTCTTCTTCCCCCTCACCTGGAAATCCCGTTATGATATCCGCACCGATCGCGATTCCGGGGATGGCGGCCTGGAGTTTTACCACCAGGTCGTTGACCTGGGCGGTAGTGTAATCCCTTCGCATCAACCCCAGGATCCTGTCGTCTCCGCTCTGCAGTGACAGATGGAGGTGGCGGCACAAGATCTTCGATCCCTGCAGGTGGTCGATCATCGCGTCTGATATCTCCGTCGGATTCACCGAACTGACCCGCAGCCTCTCGAGGTCCGTGTGCTGCTCTATCTTCTCGAGCAGTGTGAGAAGGTCGGTGGGGGAGGGCAGATCCCGGCCATAGGCGCCCAGGCATATGCCGGTAAGGATGATCTCCCGGTGACCCGCCTGTGTCAGGGTATGTACCTGCCGGATGACATCCTCTTCGGGGAGGCTCCTGCTCCTGCCCCTCGCGTACGGTATGATGCAGTAGCTGCAGAAGACGTTGCATCCGTCCTGCACCTTCAGATACGCGCGGGTCTGCCCAAGAAACCTTGTTACCGGCAGGTCCGAGAAGGTCATTTTCAGGGATATGTCGCCGACATCAATCCGCAGCCCCTCACCGGTAACGCCCCGTATAATCCCGGGGAGCCTCTCCTTCATCTCCGTTCCCGCGACCATTCGTACCCCGGGCAGCCTTGCCAGCTCCTGCGGGGCAATCTGCGCATAACAGCCGGTTACGATGATCGATGCACAAGGGTTTGTCCTGTGCGCCCGGCGTATCAGTTGTCTGGACTGAAAATCTGTCTTTGCCGTGATCGTACAGGTGTTGACGATATACAGATCAGCCGGAGACATGAAGGGAACGACGGAAACCCCCTGCGCCTCCAGTTCCTCTACAATCCCAGCTGATTCATAGTGATTCACCTTGCACCCGAGGGTGGCCACGGCAACCCTAAGCATCGCGCAGCCCCCTTTCGATCCACCCGCCGCCCAGAAGACGGTCTCCCTGAAAAAAGACCGCCGCCTGCCCGGGGGCCACCGCCTTTTGCGGTGTCATGAACCTGACTTGCACCTGTCCTCCGGGCAGGGGGGTGATCTCAGAGTCGACACCCCTGTGGCGGTACCGTATGTACGTCCTTCCATGCAGGGTATCCCGGACGGCGGGCTCGGAGGATATCCAGGAGCAATGCGCCGCGACGAGACCGCTGGCAAATCGGTCCTCCTCTCTTCCCACGACTACTTCATCCTTTTCGGGATTGATTGCGAGCACATAGTAGGGGCGCCGGGAGGCTATATTGAGCCCTCTGCGCTGTCCGATGGTCACCGTATGCGTCCCCCGGTGTCTCCCCACGACGTTCCCCTCCCTGTCCACAATGTTGCCGAGCCGGGGAAGGATGCCCGGATACCGCTCAAGAAAATTCCGGTAATTGTCATCCGGTATAAAACAGATCTCCTGGCTCTCCTTCCGTGGAGGCAGGTCGAGACCCCGCGCCATCTCCTGTATCTCTTTCTTTGTCCTTTCTCCGTTGGGGAATATCAGGTGTTGCAGCTCTTCCTGCCCCAGCTGAAAGAGGAAATAGGACTGATCCTTTCCCCTGTCGGTGCCCTTGAAGAGCCGGAAGCCATCTGCTCCCCCGCTGTCTTCAATGCGGGCATAATGGCCGGTTGCGATGGAACTCAGCCCTCTTGCGCGCGCCTCTTCCAGAAGATATCTGAATTTTACCTTCTTGTTGCACACGATGCACGGATTCGGGGTCCTCCCTGCCAGATACTCTCCGGCGAAATAATCCACGACATCTTTTCTGAAGGATGATGCGGCGTCCAGTTTGTGGAGCGGAAACCCCAGGGTGGCGGCAACCGCTGCCGCCTCCCTCTCGCTCCCCGCGGGGAATCCGTTGCGTATGTACAGCCCCTCGACGCGGTACCCCCTCCCTCTCAGGGTCGCCGCAGCCACGGCGCTGTCAACTCCGCCGCTTATGCCGACAAGTACGCTTTTTTCCACACCCGTGAACTCCTCTCAAACATATGAAGTCATTATCATTTTTTATGAAGGGATACGATATCCTATTTGGTGCACAATTTCAAGCTCAAGCAGGAGAAGAATACCGCAAAGGAGGCCAAACTTTATTATAAATCGCCGGAGAGCAGTGTAGAACCGGAGAGCAGTGTATAATAGGGGTTGAATCATGGGCGAGATTGAGGTAGACAATCAGGCAGGGATCAGGACCGAGAGCACGGGATGGCGGTTATAGAGGGGAGAGACTCAGCGAAGAGGGAGCGGATGGAGTCGTTATGACCACGGCGCATACCATACCATGCAGGAATTTCGGGTTCAAAAAAAGAGAGAGATGACGTATACGCATTGTACCGACCCGGCAGTCAGGGTGGGAGAAGACCATGTCGTAACTTCCGACGGTGTTACTCTCAGGATGATCGATTTTGTCCCTCCGTGTGATACACCAGAAAGGCCGATGGTTGTCTTTGTTGCCGGCTGGATCTCGCTGATAGGTGGCTGGAAGGATGTGTTACGAAGGCTTACGCCCCGCTACCGGACCCTGTATGTGGAGACCAGAGAAAAGGCCAGTGCCGGGCTTCCTCGGCGCCCCGCTCGTGTGGATTTTTCAATGCCCCGCATGAGACGGGATATCGGTGAAATTCTTGAGAGGAAAGTTCCACCTGAGAAGGTGCTCTGCCTCGCGGGAAGTTCACTGGGGGCGACCGTTATCTTGGACTATCTGAGCAGTGCCCAGCGGAAGCCGGAACTCACTATCCTGATTGCGCCTATATGCGAACTCATCTATCCCTTCTGGCTTCCCTTGCTGCTCAGGCCGGTGCCGCCCTCGCTGTACACGGCGATCAAACCGATGCTGAAGTGGTATCTGGGTAACATCAGGGTGGATAAGCAGAAAGAACCGGAACAGGCGAAGAAGTACGAGGGGACCCTGGATGCCGCCGAACCGGGGAGGCTCAAGGCGAACGCATTTGCGATAAAGGACTACAGCCTCTGGGAAAAACTGCCGGACATTACCTCTCCGGTACTGATCGTCGGCGCGAGGAGCGATACCCTGCACGGCCCGGATGTTGTAAACAGGATGGCCCGCCTCATCCCTGATGTGGAGACTGAGATGATGTCCAGCAACAGAGAAACGCACAGCGAAAAGATGGGAGAGCTGATTGCCCATCGTATGACCAGACTACACGATATGAAAGGGTAATATATGGCTTCGGATGTGAATGAAATTAGCGTGCAGTATGAAGAGGACGGTATCGTCATAGTCAAGGAACTTGACAAGGTGATCCTGTCAAAGGGGGCATGGGCGACGCTTATATTCAAATACCAGGACTGGAACCGCGCAAAGGGCGAATACAGCCCCCCGCATTTCACTATCCGCCGGTACCGCAAGATGAATAATGAATATCGCCAGCAGAGCAAATTCAATATATCGAGCACAGATCAGGCATTGAAGATTATCAATGCGCTTCAAGGGTGGGTTGATGCCCCGTAATGGCAACGTTTGAGGAAGTCATCGCATTCAGGAGGTTATAACCGTGGATGATCTTATCAATTATCTGTCGGCCCATCCGGTAGCCCTTGTTTTCATTGCTGCCGCCGCGGTTCTGTTTATCTATTTCGTCCTCAGGAAAATGCTGAAATTTATCCTGATAACCGGTCTCGTGATCATCGTTCTTGGGCTGGTCGCCCTGTACGGATACTATCATTATAGTGGTGAACCCGAGAAATTTCCCGAGAGTGTAAGGGAGGTGGTCGACAGGATTGGGGATCAGCGCGAGAGGGTGATCGAGGCGGGAAAGGACGTGGTAGAGAAGGTGGGGGAATCGATTAAAGAGAGGAGGAGCGCTCCGGCAGATAAGTAGGTACCCTGTACACAGGGATAACCACCGATGTAAACCGCTAGAGGAAGCGCGTCACGCTTCTACATGAATCAGCCTGCTTCTGCGTACTCTTTTTTAACCTGCTCCCGATCAATTTTGCCGTCACCGGTTTTTGGCATGCTCTTAACAAAAAGGACATGTTTGGGTTTTTTATACCGGGCGATCTTTGAGGCCACAAAGTCAATCAATTCCTGAGCGCCCATGGTACAGCCACTTGTAAGAACGCAAATCGCCTTGACGGCTTCTCCCCACTGTGAATCGGGAACCCCGATTACACAGACTTCCTTAATTGATCCATGACTGAGAATCACTTTTTCAACTTCCACGGGGTAGACATTCTCGCCGCCCGGCTTTATGAGTTCCTTTTCAGGTTTTCGACTGACATACCACAGGAAGCCGTCCCCGTCGATGCGTCCTATGTCTCCCGTGTGGTGCCACCCGTTTCGAAAGGTGTATGCCGTCTCTTCCTCCAGGTTCCAGTAACCCTGAAACACGGCGGGTGAACGGACGCAGATCTCCCCCGGTGCCCCCGGTGCCACTTCATTATCAGAATCGTCAAACAATGCGACTCGTGTCTGGATCACCGGCGGCCCGATACTGCCGGGTTTCTCCATAAAATTGCATCCCGAAACAGGCATCGCCTCGGTCTGGCCATAGAGGCTGTAAAAGACGGCATGATCATTTTTTTCCAGGAAGCGTTCGATGGTCTCCGGACTATCCATGCCGCCGACACCCCTCAAACTTGACAGATCACAGGACCCTTTTTCCTGTGCGTCCACAATCGATGCGAGAATCGGGGGAAAGGTTCCAAAAAATGTGCCCCCTTCCTTCTCTATAAGATTGAGAACGAGCAGGGGATCGAAGTGGCCCAGAATCACGTTTTTGCCCCCTTGCTGCATCGTCGCCATGGTCATCGAGAAGCCGCCGATATGAAAGAGGGGGAGTATACATATGTGACAGTCCCGGTTGCCCAGTTTCAGCAGATGGGCAAGCTGAAGGCTGATTGCAACCATGTTTGACTGACTGAGAAGAGAACCTCTCGGCTTCCCTCCAACTGCGGCGGTATAGATGATCATATAGGGGGCATCACCGGGGGTGGTGAGTTCTTGCTCGGACCCCTCCTGCAGACAGAGATTTTGAAAGGGGATATAAGCACCCTCTTCATTGTCAGGGTTGAAGACATACCATTTTCGAATTGATTTCGTCTTTAGCGATGCCTTTTCGCTCAGATCCTGAAATTCTTTGCTGACGAACAGATGTGTGGGCTTGCAATCATTCAGCATGTATGCAATTTCTTCCCCGTTGAGCCTCCAGTTGAGGGGAACCACGATAGCGCCGATTTGCGCCGCAGCTCCGCACAGGATCATAAATTCATCACAGTTGCCTGATATGATGGCGATCCGGTCGCCCGTTCCAATCCCTTCGATGGTGAGACCGGCGGCGTATTGGTCGCACTGCTTGTGATAGGTTTTAAAGGTGGTGCGATTATCACCAAAGACAAACGCGTCTTTCTCCGGATATAAAAGGGCATTTCGAGCTATCATATCGTACATCATAAAATCACGCTGACTCATTATCACACCTCTCACGGGTTCTTTACTGCAAAAAAACATGTTCCCTGTCGGGCCCATTCCAGGGCAAAATTTCGTGTCATGTGAATGATGGCTGCCTTGGTCATACTGTAGACCGATGAATGGTAGCGCCCGGTCGTTTCGATTACCGAAGCGATATTATTACTCTGGCAATTAAACATATCAAATGTCATGCCGGACTTGCTCCGGCATCCAGGCGAGAGGGTTGAATGATTATTATCTGTCATTTCGACCGCAGGGAGAAATCTTGTTTTCAACAAGTCTGTATCATTAAAATTTTCCCCTGACGGGGACTATAGCTCGTTGCGGACCCTCCTCGAAATGAAAAAATTCAAAGCTCCCCAGGCCTGTTCTGGATTCCCCCTTTTGCGGGAATGACGACTTTGACATATATTGTTGCCGGAGTTATAACTACCTTTCCGCGGAATACCGGACTTCAATATCATTCAGTTTTAGCATTTCGGAACTCCGGCTTGTCATTTGCAAGGAGGGTGCCCTTTTCAAAAGGCCCCTTAATAACGTACAATCATGATCATGATTGTGGAATAAAGGTTATATTTACAGGAGATTGATTGCCATCGCCCGTGTGGGGCAACCCTTAACGCACAGTTCACAGCCGCTGCACTTTTCGGGATCGAAGATGACTTCCATGGTACTGCTGTCGATGTAGAGGGCGCTGGCTGAACAGAACGCCAGGCATGCTCCGCAGTGCACGCACCTGTCGATATTCCGGGTCACGCTTTTTGAAAGCGGTTCAACGCTCAGACCCAACTCCCTCAGGTAGCGGATGGCCCGGTCAAAGTTCTTCTTCGTGCCGGTCAGGTCAAGGACCATCAGTCCTTCCCTTCGCGGCGATATCCGTGCCCTCATTATGTTGAAGGCAAGGTCGAAATCCTTTACCAGACTGTACACCACGGGCTTATCAACAATCTCGGCACCATAGCGAATGACTATCTTTTTTGAATACATGTTGTTGTAGTCTCCGGATGTTCGGTTACCCTAATTTCACGGAAGAGTCAAGACCCTAATCGACGAGCAGACCGTCCCAGTCAAAGGACGGGAACGTCTCGCTGAGCGGGTGATCATCGTCCACGGAGTGGTGGCTCAGGTTTGTAAAAACCCGTGCGGCGATCTCGCGGACCGGTCCCGGGGGCACAACGTTGTCCCGGCTGCCGTGATACAGAACAACGGGCACGGCGATCTCCCGGTTCAGATACGGTCTGAACTCATCCAGATCGAGGGCTGGGGCCAGGAGGATGAGTCTTTTGATCGCCGGTTCATTGTCACAGACGTACATGGCGGCCATCAGCCCCCCATAACTGGAGCCGACCAGCACGAGGTCCTCTTTACCGGCCAGTATCCGGCGGAGCTTGTCCATTCTCTCTTCGAGGCTCCCCGTGTAATCCTCTATGATCATGTCGGGATACCGCTTTCTGAAGAACCGTGACTTGTTTCCCTGACTGCTGCCTTCAAGACCATGCACGAAGACCCTGATTGTCATGTGTCTCTTTCCCCCTGTGCCATTTCGCTCTGCAGCGGTCATACTATTCAAATGGAAATTTTGCAAGCAGGCATGGGTGGACCGGCAAATTTTCAGCAAAGATATTGCCTTGAAGATATTTACTGTGTTAGAAAGTGCCCAAACGAAGAGGAGTGGTTACGATGGTTGCGGTGAAGCCGTTCAGGGCTGTGAGGCCGGCACAACAATACGTCAAGGATGTTGCGTCCTATCCCTATGATGTCATTGATTCACGCGAGGCAAGGAGGCTGACCCGCGATAACGCAAAAAGTTTTCTACGTATCGTGAAATCGGAGGTGGACTCCCCGGATGATACCGCCGACTGCGAGGAGGTATATGAGCGGGCACGGGAAAACCTGTGCGCCTTTCTGAGTGAGGGCACGCTGTTTCAGGATGAGAAGGAGTGTTTCTATGTCTACCGGCAGAGGATGGGTGATCACGTTCAGTGCGGGGTGGTTGGCTGCGTGAATGCGGCGGATTACGAATCGGGGGTTATCAAGAGGCATGAACTGACACGCAGCGACAAAGAAGCCGACAGGACGAGACACATAGACAGGGTGAACGCGCAGACGGGCCCCCTCTACCTGACGTACAGGGCATCAGAGACAATCGACGGCATGGTACAGGAGATTGTTGCCGGTGACCCGGAATATGATTTTACGGCCGATGATGGAATAACCCACAGCGTATGGGTCGTGGATAATGAAACTATCATTGAAAGAATAAAACGAGACTTCGGTCAGTTGGATTCACTGTATATAGCCGACGGGCATCACAGGGCGGCCGCGGCCGCGGCGGTTGCCCGGATGCGCCGGGCAGAAGGTACGGGCCGCAATGGAACGGAAGAGTACAACCACATAATGGCCGTGATATTTCCCCATGACCAGCTCAAGATCATGGATTACAACAGGGTGGTCAGGGATATGGGCGGGCTCGGGGAGGAGGAATTTATCGGAAGGGTACGGGAGCGCTTTGCCGTCTCCTGCAATTTCAGTCGCAAATCGCCACAGCGGCAGGGCGAATTCGGGATGTATCTGAAGGGGAGATGGTATGGACTTCAGGCGGGGGAAAAGAATCTCACGGAGGATGACCCGGTCGCGGCGCTGGACGTATCCCTGTTGCAGGACAATCTTTTGACACCGGTGCTGGGCATAGATGATCCGAGGACCGATGACAGGCTGCTCTTCGTGGGAGGGATACGGGGAATGGACGAACTTGAACGGCTTGTGGACTCCGGTGAATACGCGGTAGCCTTCTCCCTCTATCCCACGACCATGGATCAGATAATGACGGTCGCGGACAGGGGCGAGGTCATGCCGCCAAAATCCACCTGGTTTGAGCCGAAGCTCCGCAGCGGAATATTTGTTCATCTGCTGGATTAATCCGCCTGCGGGTGTCATGCGTGAGCCCGGCCCTGAAAAGGGAGGAATACTGAAAGCAAATGGCACCCCGGAATCATAGATGCCCCCCCCGGCAATTCTGGCTGCGGTACTGGTCCTCTGTGCAGTCGTGCCGCCCCTCCATGCGGATGTCTACAGGTATCTGGACGAAGAGGGCAATCCCTGTTTTACCAATCTGATCCCGCCGACGGCCACCTGTCAGATCATCAGACGAGAGAGAAAAAGGGCTTCCGAGTAATCTATCTGGCATTTTCTGTATTTTTGGGGTTACTAGCCGGCGAGGAATTGAAAAGTGTACGTCAATTTTCTTTGTTTTCGCCCAGCGGGCGTGAATCTGCCCTTGTCCAGAGGGCAATGGACAACGTGTTGGGGGATTTACAGGCGAGTGATTAAAAGGCATTGCCCCGGCTTGTCGGCTTGATGGAAAGAGCGATAGATATGCCGTCTTTATTAAAGATATACTGCATCCGCACCTGCTGGCCCTTTTCAAGCTTATCAAGTGTTATGGCTTTCCAGTCGGGACTGTATATGGTGGTGGTCGGACGCACCAGAAAGGTATAGCACATACCGTCTTCTCCGGTTATCCATATCTCCGGCGTGACACCCTTTGCCGGTTCGGCCGAAGCGATCGCCGCGACCGTCCCCTTCATCTCCAATGGCTCCACAGCGGGTTTCATGATCTTTTCGGAAATAGGGGATGAAAGAGGGGTTCTTCCTTTCTCTGCGGCTGGAACCGTGTCCTGAGCGAAGCAGGTAAAGGAGAGAATCCCTAAAGCGCAAATGACGAGCGCTAATCGTTTCATCCCCCATACTCCTGGCCTTTGTTGTTGCCTGCACATTTTGGCCTTTTTTCAGGCTCACTTTTTACTTCTTCGCTGCTTTCTTTGCTGCCTTCTTTGTCTTCACAACCTCGATCTTCTCGGCGTTCATGGTGCCGGCAGCCAATGTAATCTTGACCATCTGGCCCTTCTTGAGCGTCGCGATGCTTTCCGCCGTTACCGTGATGGTTTTTCCCCCTATCACGATCTCGTTCTTTTCCTTGTCGATCGTCGCAATCTTGCCTAAAACCACTTCAGCCTTCACTGCCTCCGGCTTTGCGGTTTCGACTTTTGCAGGCTCTGTCGATACTGCCTCCGGCTTTGCGGTTTCAACCTTTGCTTCTCCAGCCGCAAATACCATCGCCGAGAAACATACGATCGCCAATACTGCCACTAAACTCATAACCTTTTTCATGCTACGTACCTCCATTGGATATATGTGATAGCGCCCTTATACACCCATCGAGATTAAAGGATCGTTAAATGAAGATTAAAATTTTCTTATTTTGGTGAAATGTTGGGGACAGGAAGCGCCTGATCCGTGCCCGGGGAACCCATGGGCAGCGTGATTATGAAGGTTGTTCCCTGGTGTTGTATGCTTTCGACGGCAATGGAACCGCCGTGGGCGTTGATTATTGACCGCGCAATACTGAGACCGAGGCCGAATCCTGCGCTGTTGCGCGATTTGTCCACCTGATAAAATCGGTCGAAGATATGAGGAAGGTCATGTGCCGGTATGCCGATACCGGTGTCGGTAATTTTAATACAGGCGCAATTCTTTTGTGTGATGACTCCAACGGAGATCTTCCCCTCTTCGGGGGTATATTTGATGGCATTGTCCAGTATGTCTATAAGCGCCCGTGTGATCTTATCCCTGTCCAGAAGGATGGTTACTCCTTCCTGGCCGACGTATCCCATTTTGATCCTCTTCGGGCTCGCAAGGATTTTCATATCGTCAAGAATATCTCTCATCATGGCGGTGATGTCCGTCGGTACCTTGGCAAGAATGGTCGCACTGCTGTCAAAACGTGTCAGGGCAAGAAGATTTTCCAGGAGCTTCCCGATTTTTTTTGTCTCTTCCAGAGTGCTCTCGAGGATTCTGCAGTACTCCTCAGGGGATCGCTGTCTTTTAAGAGCAACCTCCAGTTCACCTCTCATGATCGTTATGGGAGTCCTCAATTCATGCGAGACATCCTGAATAAACTGTTTTTGAGAGACAATTCCCTGCTGTATTTTTCCAAGCATATCATTGAAGGTTTCGGCCAGATGTCTGATCTCGTCCTTCGATTCGGGCGTGGCTATGCGAAGACTCATGTTTTCCGCGGTGATCTGCCGGGCCGTATTGACCATGTCCTTAAGAGGTTTAAGGGTGATGCTCGCGAGGAATTCTCCGGCACATACACTGGCCACGACCACCGTAATCGGAAGCAGGAGAAAGAGGATGAATTTGAGCCCTTGCAATGTGGAATGTATAGAGTTCAATGAGCCCGCCACCTGAACTATATACGCAGGTTTTCCATCTTCCAGGGCCGGGATTTGAAGAATATGGAGATCGAGATCGCTATCCTCTGCTACAGGGATATGCCGATCTTTGTAGGGGATCTTTTCGTCGGTAAGACTACGAAGAATAGCTTCTGGTATAGCAAGTTTTTCGGGAGCATTCGGGGAAGAAGCAATGAGAGTGCCATCGGGTTTGAAGAGCTGGACAATGACGTCCATCAGATCGGGATCATTCGAATGCTCTTCAACCCAACGCCTGGTGATCTTGAGAAAATTAGGGTTGTTGATCTTTCTGAATACGGTTTTCCGTGCGCCATGCCGGAGGGCATCCTTTTTCTCGGTTTCCCAATAGGCGTTGACGGATGCGGCGATACCCTCCGCTTTGGTGAGGAGTGAACGGTCCAGCTCTTTTTTCAGGCTCGCGCTCACGTGAAAATAGAGAACGAGGGCAAACATGGAGAAGGTGACCGCCAGAATCAGCGTATACCAGAATAAAAATCTCAGCCGTATGGACTTAATCATATGAGACTTTTAAGGACGTATCCTCTGCCCCGCACCGTGTGGATCAACTTGGTCTTCTGCCCCTTGTCGATCTTGTTTCTGAGATAGCTGATATACACATCGATCACGTTGGTGAAGGTGTCGAAGTTGATGTCCCATACATGTTCGGCTATCATGGTGCGTGTGACGACGGTTCCGGCGTTTCGCATGAGATATTCGATCAGGGCGTATTCCTTGACACTCAGGTCGATTGTATTGTTCCCTCTTGTCACTGTGTGGATCACCGTATCCAGGACAAGGTTGTCCACTTGAATCTTCAGGCCCTGGTGAAGATATTTTTTACGTAACATAACCCTGATTCGTGCAAGGAGTTCCTCGAAGGCAAAGGGTTTTGTAAGATAATCGTCCGCGCCTGCATCAAGGCCCTTCACCTTGTCTTTTATCTCGTCTTTTGCGGTAAGCATGAGTATGGGCGTTCGGATATTATCGCACCGAAGCTGCGTGCATAAAGAAATGCCGTCCATCTTCGGGAGCATCAGGTCGAGCAGAATGACATCATACTCGTTGGTGGCTGCAAGGAAATATCCCTGATCCCCATCGTGGGCCATATCCACTGCATAGCCTTCTTCCTCAAGTCCGTTGCCGATAAAATCCGCCACTTTTTTTTCGTCTTCTATCACAAGAATGCGCATGGCTTTCCCTTTGTGCCCTTGAAATTAGGGGTTTTTTTTGTCTGAAACCCGCTGGCTGGCTCGCCAGTATACTCCGAATTCATTCATTTCAGCAGATATTTTTATAGGGGGGGGCGCAACCTTTCAGTTTTTCAGCGGCGCAAGCAGATTATTACTCCGGCAATTAAACATGTCAAATGTCATGCCGGATCAAGTCCGGCATGATCCGGCATCCAGGCGAGGGGGGTGAATAATTATTATTTGTCATTTCGACCGCAGGGAGAAATCTTAACAAGCCTGTATCATTAAGATTTCTCGTTGCTGGCGCTCCTCGAAATGACAAAAATCAAAAAGCTCTCCCGGCTTATTACGGACCTCCTCTTTGCGGGAACGATAACTTTGACATATATTGTTGCCGGAGTAATAAGCAAAAATCATGCTTTTACGAAGAAAGCAGAAACGTTTTTTTGATACTTATCTGAAAGGCAGGAATGGATTATAAGTGAACCGAAACCCTCTCTTAATTCCAAACCCAATTTGTCCAAAACCGTTTGAAGACGTATAAAGGTGGAAAGATGAACCTGCGGCCTACAATGCCGGCAGTGAAAGCGTTGATCGCTTCAAGGGGATTCCTCCGATACCTGAGACGGAGAATTATGTACACAGGGTTATGGAATATTACGAGCTGTTCCAGGGAGGATAGATGACACCGGCGTAAAATCAGGCGGTGCTATATGCTGGTGAGAAGGCTCGCGAATCTGAGATGGTGGAGGAGGAGGGAATAGTAAACGGTAAATACCGAAAAGAGCCCAACCACGGCAAAGGGATGTCTCCGGTACCTCCACAGAGAATCAGACTGAGCGAAACAAGAGCGATTTTGACGAGGGCAAAAAGGGCCGGCCGGGCATGCAGCACCTGCTGCATGAGGATATCGGGCTCTCTTGAGCCATTGGATCTGATGCGGGGTTCCCACGGTGATAGCGGATCCGGCCAAAAGGAATCTCCTCTTCGTACAGTCTTCAATTGCTGCCCATCATCTGCTCGCGCCATATAATCGCCTCATCCCCGGCCGTGTCAATGTTTTTCTGACGCCACCGCTGATCGCGTCTCGGGGTTCGCCTTTTCAAGTTTGCGCAGCTCTTTCCCCATCCAGAACAATATTATAAAGAACGATATGACATTTGAAACGGGTTGTGCCAGCCACACGCCGTTCAATCCGAAATACAGGGGCAGCAGGTAAATCAGCGGCACGATGAACAAGAACTGGCGGGCGAGCAGCAACATCATGGCGACCATTCCCTTTCCCAGCCCCATGAATATGTTGATCCATGCGACTATCGGTCCGAGGAGTATCTGTGTGGCGACAAAGATCCTCAGCGCAGGGACGGCAACAGCGAGAAGCTCGAGGTCGTCGGTAAAGGCTGCCAGAAGCGGATGAGCAAACAGTTCGATTAAGAGGGAGCTCACCCCTCCTATGAGGACCGAGATCTTCGTTGTCACCCGTGTTATTTCTCTGATACGGGCGTAATTTCGTGCCCCGTAATTGAAGCCTATCATGGGCATGACTCCGTGTCCTATACCGAAGAGGGCCATCATCAGGACCCCGTTTATCCTGAAGCCCAGCCCCAGCGCGGCAACCGCCAGGTGGCCGAAGCCTGCCAGTTGATGGTTGTAGATTATCAGTGCCGCGCTGAATGCGATATTGGTAATAAAAGAGGGGAGGCCGACATGGTAGATGGGCACAATGATGGACCACCTCGGGATGATGTCGCGCAGCCGTACCTGATAACCGGAACGGTGCGAGAAAAGAAAGTACAGGGACAGAAAGAATGTTGCGAATTGGGCGATTGCCGTTGCGAGGCCTGCCCCCCGGACTCCCATTTCGGGGAAGGGCCCCCACCCGAAGATAAGAAAGGGGTCGAGGATCGCATTGAGCAGCGCCGATGTTATAATGACGAACATAGCCGCATTCGGGTTCCCCTCGGAACGGAAGAGATAGTCCGACATCATTATGAAAAAGAGGAAGGGGGCGCCGAACACGATCATCTTCAGGTACTCTACCGAAAGAGGGAGGATATTCTCCGTGGCGCCAAAGAATCTCAGGACCGGTACGGAGAAAACAGTTCCTGAAACGATAATGATTACACCGAAAAATGCGGAGAGAAAGATGACCTGCCCTGCCGTTCTGTTCGCCCTCACGGTGTTTCCCGCCCCGAACATGCGGGAGGTAAATGACCCCGCACCCACGCCCGTTCCGACCCCTATGGCCCCGAACAGCATCTGAATGGGAAAATTGATGGTGAGCGCCGCGATGGCCTCCGGGCTTATCTTCCCTATCCAGAACGTGTCCACCACGTTGTAAAGCGCCATGACGAGCATTGCCACCACGGACGGCAGACTCATTTTCAGGAGGAGGGTTCCGATGGGGTCCTTCCCCAGGTCTAGCATATTTTTTTCTTTATCCGGCTTCATATGGTATGTAGTAACCGCTCTCACTTGAGGGAGTTGCAGGGGGGATCGGGCACGATATCCCCGGGGATTTGAACTCGAAACGGGCTGGGATATTTCATACACCAAAAAAGGTGGTTGGTAAACAGATGAAGAGGGAAGGGTACAATCTGATCGTGATACTGGGACCGACCGCGACCGGGAAAACACGGCTGGCCGCCCGTCTCGCGAAAGAGCGCGGTTCGGAGATACTATCCGCCGATTCGCGCCAGGTGTACCGGGGAATGGACCTGGGAACGGGGAAGGATCTTTCCGAATTCCTGGTGGATGGCGTTGCGGTCCCCCACCATCTGGTCGATATCGTCGATGCCGGGTATGAGTTCAACCTCTTTGAGTACCAGAGCCTCTTCTACCGCTGTTTTTCCGAGCTTGAGGGCCGGGGGATCGTCCCGATTATGGTAGGGGGTACGGGACTGTATATCGAAGGGGTGGTCAGGGGTTACACCATGCTTGAGGTCCCGGAAGACCCCTCCCTGCGTGAGGATCTTAGCGATATGGATATGGACGCCATGCGGGAACGTCTCCTGAAGAGCAATCCGGCCCTGCACAACACGACGGACACGCAGGACCGGGATCGACTCGTCCGCGCCATCGAGATCGCGGAGTACACAAAAAACCGCAAAGGCGCTGATGAACCGGAACATCCAATCATACGACCCCTTGTCATCGGTATCCGCTGTGAGAGAAGCACTCTCCGCAAAAGGATCACCGGGCGTCTGGGGCAGCGTATCGATGCGGGGATGATCCAAGAGGTCAGGGGGCTTCACGACCAGGGAGTGAGCTGGGAGAGGCTGGACTCCTTTGGACTGGAGTACCGGTATGTGGGCCGCTATCTCCAGGGAATCATGGATCGCGATGAGATGATCAGTCAGCTGGGCACGCGGATACACCAGTTCGCCAAGAGACAGATGACGTGGTTCAGGCGTATGGAGAGACGGGGAATCGCCATTCACTGGATAGAGGCGGCCGATTACGATGCGCTCAAGGCGCTGGTTGAGGAACAGATCGGATGATCGTCCCCGGAGGCATTCAAAAATATCTGACCCACTACTCCGTCGGCACCAGGTGGCGTATCGTTTCCGGATCACTTGAGGGAATCGACAACGCCGTGGTAATCCCCGCCCTTGCCGAATCGGACCACCTCTTCACAACCCTTGCCAGCCTCTCCGAAAACCCCCGGGTCGAGCTCGCGCGCACGCTCGTCATCTGCGTCATAAACAACGGCGGTCCTGATACCGTGCCGGCAGATGACCGTGCCGACAACCGGGAGACACTGAAAACACTCCAGGGGCTCATCGATGCTGACGGGGGCGATGTGCCGAGTGTTCACCGGCCTGCCTTGCTCGACAGGATCAGGCGAAGCGGCCTGAGGATCGGGTATGTCGACGCCTCCTCGCCGGGGCTGGAAATGCCGGACAGGGACGCCGGTGTGGGCCTCGCGAGGAAGATCGGGCTGGACCTCGCGCTGGGTGTGTTCGACTACGAAAAGGATTGCCCCAGGCTCCTCTTCTCCCTGGATGCCGACACGCTGGTGGAGGACACGTACCTCTCCGCGGTGCGGGATTCGTTTGAAAGGGGGAAGATTGCCTCATCCGTGATTGCCTTTGCGCATCAGGAAGCAAAGCGGGCCGATGAACAGGCCGCCATCTGCTGTTACGAGCTGTTCCTACGCTACTACGTCCTCGCCCTCCGGTACGCCGGGTCGCCTTACGCCTTCCATTCCATAGGCTCCACCATGGTATGCACCGCCGGGGCCTACGCGGCCGTGAGGGGGATGAACAAGAGGAGGGCGGGGGAGGACTTTTACTTCCTCGATAAGCTTGCGAAGACCGGCACGATGGGAAGGATAGACACCACCACCGTCCACCCCTCTTCGCGGGCGTCCCGCCGCGTCCCCTTCGGCACGGGCAAGCGAATCGTCCGTTTTACCGAAAGAGGGGAGAACGAGTACACCCTGTACAATCCACGATCCTTTGTCGTACTCAAACAGTGGCTCGACTACCTATCATCATGCCGGGATACGGACCCGGAAGTGATATTGGCGCATGCCGGAGACATACACCCCTCCCTGGAGACATTCCTTCGCGGGTACCGCTTCGGCGAGGCCTGGCCCCGGCTCGTGGAGAACAGCGGAGACAATGATCACCTCCGCAGCCACTTTTCCCGGTGGTTCGACGGATTCAAGACCTTCAAGCTGATCCGCCACCTGAGCAGCAGCGGCCTTTCTCCCGTCGATATGTTCACGGCCCTGGGGGGGCTCATGGAGATGATGGGAAAAAGGCTTCCCGTCCATGTCGATCAGGGCTCCGTTCCACCCCTTCAGGACCAGATGGAGATCCTTGAGTATCTCAGGGAAGTAGAAGATAGTTGTAAACAATAAAACCGGTCTGGATGCAGGTTGCAATTTTACGTTTACATGTATATATGCATTCATGAATTTCAGAATATATAATCAAATATAATCACAATATCATAAGGTTAAAAAGTGTTTAATACTCCGGCAACAAAATATGCCAAAGTTGTCATTCCCGCAAAAGGGGGGATCCAAAATAGACCTGGAGAGCTTGAATTTTGTCATTTCGAGGAGCGTCAGCAACGAGAAATCTTAATGATACAGACTTGTTAAGATTTCTCCCTGCGGTCGAAATGACAAATAATAATCATTCAACCCTCTCGCCTGGATGCCGGATCAAGTCCGGCATGGCATTTGATATGTTTAATTGCCGGAGTAATAATAAGGTGATCCGTAACTATCAATGAACGTCAAACCATGAGAGCAAGATAAAGGTGAGATTATGCCAGCCTGTTATGAAGTATACGTAAAAAACCATTTTTCGGCGGCTCACGCATTGAGAGAGTACCCGGGAGACTGTTCACGTATGCATGGGCACAACTGGATCATCGAAGTATATGTCAGATGCAAAGAACTTGACAAAGTCGGCATCGGGATCGATTTTAGAGACATACAGCAGGCCCTCAAAAAAGTTCTTTCGGAGCTCGATCATTTCAACCTCAATGAACTTGATCCCTTTAAGGATATCAATCCCACATCCGAAAACATCGCGCGATTCATCTACAGAGAGATCGGGAAAATACTCAATACCGGTACGGTGAGGGTATCGAAGGTCCTGGTGTCGGAGACGCCGAACGCCGGGGCATATTACTGGGAGGAGTGAGTGTCTCTGAAGGTCAACGAGATTTTTTACAGTATCCAGGGCGAATCTTCATACGCCGGCCTGCCGTGTGTCTTTGTGAGATTGACGGGGTGCAACCTGCGCTGTTCCTATTGCGATACCCGGTATGCGTATGAAGATGGTCGCGATATGAAGATCGGCGAAATTATCGATCGGGTCGTATCCTATCAGTGCCGTCTGGTCGAAATCACTGGTGGTGAGCCGTTGTTCCAGAAAGAGACCCCCCTCCTGATTACAACGTTGCTTGAGAATGGTTTCCATGTGTTGCTGGAAACCAACGGCAGTCAAGACATCGGCAGTGTCGATGAACGCTGCGTGAAAATTATCGATATCAAATGTCCCTCAAGCGGTGAACATGAACAAAACGATTCGGGGAATGTACAACGGCTGACCGGGCGGGATGAAATAAAATTTGTCATGGGCACCAGGGAGGACTATGACTATGCGAAAAAAATGGTGGAACACATGCGACAGGTTGCCGCGAAAGCAAATATAATTCATTTTTCGCCGATTTTCGGAAAAATGAATCCACGTCAACTGGCGGACTGGATCCTTGCGGATCGCTTAACCGTCAGGCTCCATGTGCAGCTGCACAAGATTGTATGGGATCCCGAACAACGTGGAGTGTAGGAGAATCGAATGAGCCGAAAAAAAGCTGTAGTCCTCTCAAGCGGCGGTATTGATTCAACCACAGTCATGGCAATTGCAAAGACAGAAGGCTATGAACTGTACAGTCTCAGTTTCCGTTATGGCCAACGCCACGCCATAGAGCTGGACGCCGCCCGCAAGATCGCACAGGTGTTCAAAGTCAAAGAACATCTTGTGATCGATATTGACCTGGGTAAAATAGGGGGATCCGCACTCACGGACAACATCGACGTGCCGAAAAAAAGATCCGGTGAAGAGATATCGAAAGAAATTCCGATCACCTATGTGCCGGCAAGAAACACCATATTCCTGTCATACGCCCTCGCCTGGGCCGAAGTACTGGGGATCGCCGATATATTTATCGGTGCGAATACCATCGATTACAGTGGTTACCCCGACTGCCGGCCCGAATACATCGAAGCGTTCGAGAAAATGGCAAATCTCGCCACGAAGTCCAGCGTGGAAGGCACAATCAAAATAAAGATCAGAACACCTGTTATCCGGATGACCAAAGCAGAGATCATTACAAGAGGGTCGGCGTTAGGTGTTGACTATAGTATGACCCACAGTTGTTATGATCCCTCGCCTGAAGGAAAGGCATGCGGTTTCTGCGATAGCTGCCAATTGAGGAAAAAGGGGTTTAAAGAAGCAGGCATACCCGATCCTACGCACTATGTTTCTTAACCAGTACCCGGCCCACTGTTCGTATGTGCTTTGATCATGAAGCCGGTTTTTTCTAGACGCCGGCAGTGGACATCATGGAGCGGGTATGATGTCCACGTGGAAAACTCCATGAAGCTGTCACGCGAGGCCTGGCCCCGGCTCGTGGAGAACAGCGGCCTTCTCCCGTCGATATGTTCACGGCCTTGGGAGGGCTCATGGAGATGATGGGAAAGAGGCTCCCCCAGGACCAGATGGAGATAGTTGATTATCTCAGGGAAGTAGAAGGTAACTATCAACTTCAATAGCGAGAAACAGCAGTCAGTACGACTACTTATATTCACCTTTGAGTGTACAATGAGATTATTGATTAGTTTATTGTAGTCTAGATTTTGGGTAATAGCGTTTGTGTAGCAGCTTTCAGTTTGTAATGCGCAGGAGTGATCGAAGAAAAGCGGACGTCTCGCAGGTCCAGCTATTTCCCGTTGATGGTGACCATGATTTCTTTGAAGCTTTCAACAGCCGCTTCGAGATTTTCGATGATGTCGTTAGCCAATACATCCGGGTCGGGTAGATTGTCGAGATCGGCAAGGCTTTTATCTTTGAGCCAGGTGATATCCAGACTGGTCTTGTCTCGACCGACAATTTCATCGTACGTAAATTTACGCCAGCGCCCTTCGGTATTTTTCTCGGGGTGCCAGATTTCTTCGCGTTTATGCCTGTTGGCCGGGTTGTAGCACACGATAAATTCCTGAAGGTCTTCAAACTTCAGAGGTGATTTTTTCAGGGTATGATGAATGTTGGTACGATAATCATATATCCATACTTCGCTTGTCCACGGGTCTTTACTGGCCGGTTTATTATCAAAGAACAAAACATTGGCCTTGACGCCCTGCGCGTAGAATATGCCCGTCGGCAGTCGCAAGATTGTGTGCAGATCCGTTGTCTCCAGCAATTTTTTCCGGACCGTCTCGCCCGCCCCGCCCTCAAACAACACATTATCGGGCAAGACAACCGCCGCTTTGCCGCTCGTCTTCAGCATCGTGCGGATGTGCTGGACAAAGTTGAGTTGCTTATTGCTTGTCGTCGCCCAGAAATCCTGCCTGTTGTATGTGAGGTCTTCCTTCTCCTGTTCGCCTTCTTCATTGGTGAAGGTCATGCTGCTCTTCTTCCCGAAGGGCGGATTGGTGAGCACATAATCCACCCGCAAACCCGTGTCGGCAACAAGCGAATCGGTAGGCAGAATAAATGTATCCGAATCAATATCGCCGATGTTGTGCAGGAACATATTCATGAGCGCCAGCCTGCGCGCGCCTGCTACAATCTCGTTGCCGTAAAATGATTTATTTTTCAAAAACTCTTTTTGATCTTTGGTCAGCGTGAAGTTCTTTGGATTGGAAATATAGTCGTAAGCCGCCAGAAAGAATCCGCCCGTCCCACAGGCGGGGTCTGCAATCGACTTCACCGGTTGCGGCTCAACACAGGCAACCATAGCCCTGATCAAGGCTCGCGGTGTGAAGTACTGTCCCGCGCCGCTTTTGGTATCCTCGGCGTTTTTCTCCAACAGGCCTTCATAAATCTTGCCTTTGACATCTGTTCCCATCACGGTCCACTGCTCTTTGTCGATCATGTCAATCAGCTTGAAGAGCTTGGCCGGGTCTTGAATCTTGTTTTGGCTTTTAATGAATATCTGCCCCAAAATAGCTTTGGAATGAGACAGCTCGCGCAGCAATGCAGTGTAATGCGATTCCAGTTCCGCACCACTTTTTGAGGTAAGGCTTTCCCAGTTGTATTCCTTGGGAATGGGCAATTCCCGGTTGTGCGGCGGTTTGCTGAACTCGTCGGCCATCTTCAAAAACAACAGATAGGTGAGCTGCTCCAGATAATCACCGTAGCCGACGCCATCATCACGCAGCGTGTTGCAATAACTCCATACCTTACTGATGATGCCGGATGTATTGTTGGTTTCGTTGTTCAAGATTTTTTGCTCCTGTTTAATATACTCATATTTTTTAACCGGCAAATCATGAGACCGAGATAATCATCATATTTTACAGCACCTTACCCCTGCCGACCGTCTTCATCTTTAGCTAAACTTTAGCTAAAGTTTAGCTAAAGTTCAGCTTGCCCGCACCCACTGAGGATAGCGGTTAGTGCCTTG
>CAZNBR010000008.1:0-32290 GCA_964571315.1 uncultured Syntrophaceae bacterium | reverse complement strand
TCTACAAAAATGAAGAGAAAATACCGCTAACGCTGGGTTTTGGGCAACAGCCCGGAAAGACCTGACACCATTTCCTTCGAAACCTCGCGGCAGGCCCGCTTCATGATTCCCATGGCCATTTCACTCGGCTTCGGGGTTCTCTTCGCGACCCTTATCACCCTGGTTCTGGTTCTCTGCTTCTACCTGGCGTTTGAGGACCTGAGGTTAAAAAGAAACTCCGGCGAGCCACTGCCCGCCGGAGTGAGAGAATCCACTGATGTAACGAAGTAAAAAATGGAGGAGGTAAAGAAATGTCCTGACAGGCTCTTAGTTTGCAGGCCTCTTGTCCTTAATTTTCCCCATCCGTTTTCCCAGCCAGTCTTTCAGTCTGTCGACGATAGAAGGCTTTTTGAACGTGAATTTTGTTTGCGCCGTCTTATCGGAACTCATGGACGTGACTTTGGCGGTATAGATACCAGCCGGAATGGGCGGTTGGGTAATGACAACAAACTGATTATATTTTCCATCAGCTGCATACGTGCCGCTGACGTTCCCCTTCAGAATTCCGGTGACCTTCGCGAGAGTTCCTATCGGGGCGGTAAATTTGCCGCCGGCATCGACTTTTCCGTCAGCTACAACCACCTTAGTTTCATCAGGGCCAAACATCGATACGAATACGGAATCCCCAGGTGCGAATCCAAATCCTCCAAAAACAATTTTTGCTTTCAACAATGAAGCAGTCCCCAGACTGACGGATTCGGGGTTCACAATCAACTGGGGACCGGAACTGTCAGGATTAAAGGTTTGTGGCCCGGCCGAACAACCGGCAAGCACAAAACCCCCCGTCAATCCCAAAAACCCCACCAGAAACAAAAACGCCACGAACCTGCTTTTATGAATACTCAACATGTACGATCCCTCCCTGTGTTTGAATTTTATTGCAGCATGATGATGTAGGATGTAGTGCTCTTATTGGTATGTTCATCTCCACCGTCGTCGCAGTATATTTTTTCGAGCAATATTTTTCAAGAAGGAATCATCGTTTTCGGGCTCAAATCGTCTTTTTTGACCATTTTAAGACCGATCAAGCTTCCCACAGGCTGTCAGCACACACAGAAAATCGATATCCCCTGCAGGAACACCCTGGAGTATTAAGGGAACATAACACATGATTCACTTGACCGTGGTACGGGATTAAGTGTTATGTCCCTATAACTTTCATGTCCCTATAACTTTCGGAATACGATTGTTATATGAAAGGATAGGCATACGATGGGGATACAAGAACGGATACTTGAAATATTGGTCAACAACAAACCGGGCGTTCTCGCCCGGGTCGCCGGTGTCTTTGGGCGGCTCGGCTACAATATCGAGAGTCTCTGCGTGGCGGAGACGATCTCCCCCGAGATCTCACGGATAACGTCGATTACCAATGCGGATTCCGACTTTATCGAAAAGGTAAAGAAGCAGATGAGCAGACTGGTCGATGTCATAGAGGTGACGGAACTGGTTCCCGGACAGTCCGCCCAGCGGGAGATGATACTGGTAGGGATCAACCTGGACCCGAAAAACAGGCAGGAGGTGCTGCAGACCGTCGGCATGTTTGACTGTAAGATTATCTCCATGAGAAATAATTACTGCATTATCCAAGTTGCCGGGAGCAGGGAAGAGGTGGAGACGGTCATCAACTTCCTCCGGCCCCTCGGTGTCGATAAGATCGCACGAACGGGTGTCCTCGCCCTTCAACAGACAAAGGATTAAGCGATATACGAGAAATCAGGTGCGCGCCTTCAGGTTATAGGTTGCCTGTCTACGGCAAAGTGTGGTATCAGGGCAGATTCATAAATTTCAGGATGATACCATACCCAGGAGATCGATAATGGATTACAAGGACACACTGAATCTGCCGAAGACGGACTTTGCAATGAAGGCGAATCTTGCCCGGAAGGAGCCGGAGCAGCTTGAAAAATGGCACCAGATAGATATCTATGGAAAGATACGGGAGGTATCAAAGGGGCGACAGCGATACATCCTTCATGACGGTCCCCCCTATGCAAACGGGGATATACATCTCGGGACCGCACTCAACAAGATCATCAAGGACATCGTCATAAAGGCGAAGGGCATGACCGGCTTCGACTGTCCCTATGTCCCGGGGTGGGACTGCCACGGTCTTCCCATTGAGCACCAGGTGGATCAGGAGCTGGGCGAAAAACAGCATACCATGCCGCAGGCGGAGAAGAGAAGGCTCTGCCGTACGTATGCCGCCCGATACCTCGACATTCAACGAAAACAGTTCAAACGATTCGGCGTGTTCGGCGAATGGGATCATCCGTATGTAACGATGGATTACGATTATGAGGCCACCACGGTTGCAGAATTCGGAAAGTTGCTGCTCAGTGGCGATGTCTACAAGGGGAAGAAACCGGTATACTGGTGCGCCTCCTGCAAGACGGCCCTCGCCGAGGCGGAGGTGGAATATGCCGACCACACAACCCCCTCCATATATGTAAAGTTCCCGATGGTGTCCGATCTGTCCGGCGTGCTCCCTGAGCTTGCCGGTGAGAAGGTCAGCGTGGTCATCTGGACGACCACGCCGTGGACGATCCCCGCCAATCTTGCCATCGCGCTGCATACGGATTTTAACTACGTGGCGGTCAAGGTGGAGGGAGAGGTGTTGATCTTTGCGGAGGAGTTGCTGGACTACTGTCTGGATGCCTTCGGCCTCAGGGGAAAGGAATACGAGGTCCTGGAAGAATTCAAGGGCGGCGCCCTGGAAGGATTGAAGTGCCGGCACCCCTTTATCGAGCGTGACAGCGTCCTGATATGTGCGCCCTTCGTGACCCTGGACGCCGGGACGGGATGCGTGCATATCGCCCCCGGTCACGGTCAGGAGGACTATGAGATCGGCCTTGAGTACGGTCTGGATGTCTATGCACCGGTGGATGACGACGGCAGGTTTACCCCCGATGTAGAATTCTTTGCCGGCCAGTTTGTCTTTGACACGAATGAAGCGGTGACCGAGAAACTGAGGGAGATGGGGGCGCTTCTGGGCAGGATGGATATGGAACACCAATACCCGCACTGCTGGAGGTGTAAGAATCCCATTATTTTCAGATCGACGGAGCAGTGGTTCATCTCGATGGAGAAAAACGGTTTGCGCGAGAAGGCACTTGCGGCCATAGACAGCGTCAACTGGTTTCCCTCGTGGGGGCGGGACCGCATATACGGCATGATAGAAAATCGACCCGACTGGTGCATATCCCGACAGCGCTCGTGGGGAGTTCCCATTACGGTATTCTATTGCAAGGGTTGCGGCTCCTACCTGGCCACCCAGGAAATCCTCGATCATGTCGTCGCCCTGGTCAGAGAGCACGGGGCCGACATCTGGTTCGAGAAGGATACGGGCGATCTCCTCCCCGACGGGACGGTCTGCCCTGCATGCGGCGCCGGAGACTTCACGAAGGAGACCAACATCCTTGATGTCTGGTTTGATTCCGGAGTGAGCCACGCTGCGGTGCTTGAGAAGAGAGACAACCTTGAATCGCCCTGTGACATGTATCTGGAGGGAAGTGACCAGCACCGGGGATGGTTCCATTCATCCCTCCTGGAGTCGGTCGGAACCCGGGGCAGGGCCCCGTACAAGAATGTCCTGACCCATGGGTTTGTGGTGGATGGAGAGGGGAAGAAGATGTCCAAGTCACTGGGCAATTTCGTCGATCCCCAGAAGATGGTCGACCAGTACGGGGCGGAGATCCTGCGCCTCTGGGTTGCCGCCGAGGACTACACCCTCGATATCAGGATATCCGAGGAGATACTGAAACGTCTTGTTGAGGCGTACCGGAGGATCCGCAATACGAGCAGATACATACTGGGCAACCTGTATGACTTTGATTGCAAGAAGGATATGGTTTCCGTAGAAGATATGGAGGAGATAGACCAGTGGGCTCTCCACCGCCTCCAGGAGATCATCCGGCGGGTGAAGAACGCGTATGAGACGTATCAGTTCCATGCCGTGTACTACACACTGTACAACTTCTGCAGTGTCGATCTGAGCGCCCTCTACCTGGATGTCCTGAAGGATCGTCTGTATACCTCGAAGGCCGCGTCACGGGAGAGGAGGTCCGCCCAGAGCGCGATGTATATCATCCTTGACGCCATGACCAGGCTCCTTGCCCCGGTGCTTGTCTTTACCTCAGAGGAGATATGGGGACATATGCCCGACTATGAGGGCAAGATGCAGAGTATTCATATGACGCAGTTCCCGGATGTTGACCCCCACTACTGTGATGAGGCCCTCGGCAGGAAATGGGAGACGCTGATCGCGGTCAAGGGAGAGATCTCAAGGGCCATAGAGATGGCCAGGCAGAAAAAGGTGGTCGGTCATTCCCTCGACAGCTGCGTGACCATCCATGCCCCGGAAAAGCTGCAGGGATTGCTGACGGAGTATAGCGATACCCTGAAGGCGCTGCTTATCGTTTCTCAGGTAGATATTGTTTCAACCGGCACGATTTCCGATCCTTACGAGAGTACGGAGATCGAAGGTCTGGAGGTAGGCGTTTCGAAGGCGCGGGGGGTGAAGTGCGAGCGGTGCTGGAACTACAGTGAGACGGTAGGGGAGAGTGCCGACCATCCGACCATCTGTACTCGGTGCGTGCAGAATCTATAGGAGGTCCCGGTGAGGAAGAACTATGGGTTTTTTTTTATAACGCTTGTGCTGGTTGCCGGTCTGGACCAGTTCTCCAAGTGGTATATCACCTCGACGATGTCTCTTCATGCCTCGTATCCGGTCATCGACGGGTTTTTCAACATCACTTATATACGCAATCCTGGCGCGGCCTTCGGTTTCCTGGCGAATGCCGCTCCCCTCTTGCGAACAGGGTTTCTCATCGTCGTGTCGACGGCGGCTATCGTGATGGTCCTGTACTATCTTGCACGAAACAGATCCGACGGGGTCCTCCTGACCGGCGCCCTTTCACTGATAACGGGTGGGGCCGCGGGAAACCTGATAGACAGGATACGGTTCGGGAACGTTGTCGATTTTCTTGACGTCTACATCGGTTCCTATCACTGGCCCGCCTTCAATGTGGCCGATTCGGCCATATCGATTGGCGCGGTACTGCTCGTCGTGGAGATGTTCAGAAGAAGAAAAGCGGGGATCACCGCGGCAGGAGAATAACCACCTTCAGGTATTTTCTCCCCCACTGAAGGGCATCATCGTGGTCCGAGAAGAACACGTCTATGTGATTCCCCTTGATGGCGGTCCCCACGTCATGGACCTCGCCCCATCCATAACCCGGGACATACATCTTGGTTCCGAATGGATACAGCCGGTTGTCCGCCGCGATCGTTCCATGCTTTGCCTCTGTCCCGTCGGCCGTAATGCCGACCTTTTTGGACTTCCCCTTGAGCGGCCCATAGGCGTAAACCGGAGGTCCGATACACCAGTACTTCCTCTCCCACCCGCACGATTCGGGGCCGGCGTCATAAGCGGTGACAAGTATGGTACGAACGGATCTCTCGTATTCTTTTCCTTTGGGGAAGAGGCAGCATCCCTGGAGAGCAAGACAGAGCATAACGGGGATAAGACACAAGCAGATTTTCGTCTGTATTCTGGCCATACCGGATGCCTCATGTGTGGGTATGCTGGGGTATGGCCCCTTGTCTACCATACTGGGCAGGCATCTTTCAAGACAAGAGCGGTGCGGGTCCGATATTCACCCTGTTTATCCCATCAGGCCCGGAAGGAAGAGGGCGATCTGGGGAAAGGGGATGAGGAGGAGCGTGCCTATGATCAGCGCAGCAAGAAAGGGGAGCACCCCCTTGAAGATGACATCCAGGGGGACATCTCTGGCCACACCGCTGACCACGTAGACGTTGATCCCTACCGGGGGGGTGATCACACCGATCTGGGTCACCAGAACGATGATCACGCCGAACCATATCGGGTCGTACCCCAGAAACAGGACCACCGGGTAGAAAATGGGTATGGTCAGCATAATAAGCGCCAGGGAATCTATGATGCATCCCCCAACCAGATAGACCGCGATAATGATCAGCATGATCGCATAGCGGGGCAGTTGTATCTCCGATACCCCCTGTGCGATGTCGAAGGGAATTCTGGTGACCGCAAGAAAGTGTCCGAATATGGTGGCCCCGGCGACGATGACGAGGATCATGCAGGATATCCGCGTTGTCTCAAAAAGGGCCGTCATGAACCCCTTCATGGTAAGGTTCCGACCGGCGAGCGCCAGGACAAGCGTCCCGAAGGCGCCGATTGCCCCGGCCTCCGTGGGCGTAAAAAACCCCAGGAAGAGGCCGCCCATTATCAGGATGAACAGGAGCAGGGTTTCAACAAGGCCTGAAAGCGATGCCACTTTCTCCCTGAGGGAAAAATTCGGGCCTCTCGGTCCCAGTTCGGGCCGCACATGTGTCCATACGATGATAGTCAAGATGAAAAGGATGGCCAGGAGAAGGCCGGGGAGGAGGCCCGCCATAAAGAGCCTGCCGATGGACTGTTCCGTCAGTATCCCGTAGACAATGAATATCACGCTGGGGGGAATCAGGATGCCCAGGCTTCCCCCTGCGGCAACCACCCCGGTCGCAAGCTCCGGCTTATAGTTGTAACGTTTCATCTCGGGGAGGGTCGCCGCGCCCATCGTGGCGGCTGTCGCGTTTGTGGAGCCGCAGATGGCGGCAAAGGCCGCGCATGCCCCTACGGTTGCAATAGCAAGACCCCCGGGCCAATGGCCTATGAATTTATAGGCCGAAGCAAAGAGCCTCTTGCTTATCCCGGAATGATACGCAAGCTGACCCATCAGCACAAAGAGCGGTATCACGGTCAGACTGTACGACCCGAAGACGGAAAAGACATCTTTTACCATCATGCTCATGGATGCTTCGAAAGAAACGGTGCATCCGAAGCCTACAAACCCCACCACCGCCATAACGAAACCGACGGGTATCCTCAAAAATATCAGTATGAAAAGAGCTGCGATGCCGATCAGGCCTATCGTGGTAAGGCTCACTGCGCGACCCTCTTTAATGATCTGTAAAGGTCCGCCAGAAGAACGAGACACACGAGAAGACAGCCGATCGCTATACTGAAAACGAAGGGATATATCGGTATCTCGACCGTGAGGGATACCTCCCCCGTGCGCTTCAGGTCCAATGCATACAAGGTGCTTTGCCGCGCTAGTATCCCGAACAGTAAGGCGCTGAGGAGCTCGCCGCCTGCGGTAATGATGAATTGCACTTTTTCCGGCATCCTGCGGGTCAAGAACTCCACCATGATATGTCCCTTTTCTGCCGTGGTATGGGCAAGGGCAAAGGAAACACCCACTGTTCCCATAAGTCCCACAATCTCATAGGTTCCCGGGATAGGGTGGCGGAAAAACCGCAGGACTACATCTGCGCACGTGAGCAGCATCATGACCAGGACGGCAACCGCCGCCAGCCAGTTGAACACGCTGCTGAGATTGTCAACCTGTTTTTCCAGACGTATCATATGGTCTCGGGCTTGGGAGGTCGGGGCACGGGGGTGCAACCCGATCCCCGTCCCCCGGTTCCTGATCTTTTATTTGCTGTATGTTCCGATGAGTGATCTGACCAGTTCCACGATTTTCTCTCCCGGCAGCCCTTTTTCTTCGGTGGTGCGTATGTAGTCTTCGGTAATTGGTTGCACGGCCTCCTCCCATCTCTTGTTTTCCTCTTCAGAGAGGGCAATGATCTCGTTCCCCTGGCTTAAGGTATATGCGCGTCCCTCATCATCACTCTTGTCCCACGCCTCCCCGTGTACGCCGACCCACTCGTCACTTACCTCTTCCACTATTTTTCTCAGTTCTTTCGGCAAGGCGTTCCATTTTTCAAGATTCATCACGACAAACATGGCGGTGGTATACCCGACGCCGGTGGACTTGGTTGTATATTTGATAACCTCCGCCTGCCGCCAGCCTTTGAGGGTCTCTATGGGGGTGAAGGTGCCTTCAACTACGCCCTTCTGGAGGGCCTCGTAAGTGTCTCCCTGGGGCATGGCGACGGGCGCCCCGCCGAGGGACTCCACGATCTTGGCGCTCAGCCCCGTCGAGCGTATCTTCATTCCTTTGACATCTTCCAGTGTCCTGACGGGTTTCTTGGTGCTGAGCAGTCCGGGACCGTGGGCGTGTATGTACAGGACTTTTACGTCATCCAGTTCCTTTGGCGCCATGGTCTTGGCAAATTCGTTGGCGACACGGGTCGCCACCCGGCCATTGGGATATCCATGGGGAAGATCGACGGCTGCCATCACGGGAAAACGCCCACGTGTGTAAGCGAAGCAGGACATTCCGATATCCGATATCCCCTTGACGACCCCGTCGTAACACTGATTTGCCTTTGTCAGGGTGCCTCCGGGAAAGGTGGTGATCTTTATCCTTCCACCGGAGCGTTTCTCTATCTCCTCGGCCCACGATATGCCCGCCTTGCACTGACTGTGGGTAGGTGGAAAAAATATGCTGTAGGTAAGTTCTACGGTCTTTTCTTTTTTCTGGCATCCCGTTACCAGCAGCAATGCCGCCGTGCCTATCATAACAATAATCAGAAGATTCTTTTTCATGGTTTTTCTCCCTCACATAATATGTGGCCGCCCGCCTCACCCCTCTATGAGAGGCAAAAGAGGCCTGTTTCAGACTTTTGAAAATGTAACGGAAACTACTCGGTGTGATGGCCTGCTTTCCTGCCCGGGCTGGGTCAGGAAGCAGGCATCAATACATGTAGGTCTTACACGTGGAGCATACATTGGCTGGCAGGAAATATAACAATTTATTGTCCATGACTCGTTCCCGATTTTGAAGACTTGGCTAAACCCTGTAACCGATTTGGTGTGACCTGTCAAATAGTATTTGCGATCCCCCCGAAGAATTCAGCCCCCATGGCACAACATGACCTGCAGAAACATGCTTGAGCCGGCTTCCGCTGCGCGGATGGAGAACTTGTGCCATGCGCTGTAGATACACTCTACTGCCGGGCGATCTTCCGATTCCGAATGATGGGGTTACTTTTTCTTTGCCGCTTTTACCTTTTCCAGTGCTGCCTTATATTTTTCTGCCTCGGCTTTTGCCTTTTTCAGGTCTTCTTTGGCAGCGTTCAGATCCTCCGTGCTGACCTGTTCCTCTTCTTTCGATTTCATCTGGTCGGTCATCTCGTCGAAACCAACATATATGGCAAGAGCGCCTCCGAGCAGGAACACGATAGGTACTGCACCTTGAAGCAGGGCAAGAAAGGGTTCCCACCAGATGACCAGTCCGATAAGCCCCAGGACCGCCGCTATTACACCTCCTATCAATACCTTCATGATCCCAAACCTCCTTCTATCAGAAATTTACAATAGCCGTTGCGGCATTTAAGGTATAACAACACACTAGCTTTCAGCTAACACAAAAATGAACCGCAGGCAAGACCAAAATAAAGAAAAAGGACTTGCCTAAAAAGGAATATTGCATTAACCTTATAAACTTTCAGACAGGTAATATAAAAACCCTTGCCCCGGAGGGGGACAGGGAAAGGATGCTGCATGGTGGAGCTTGATTTTGAGAAGGGGGAGGGTTTGGTTCCTGTCGTAGCGCAGGATTACGAGACGGGCGATGTGCTGATGCTGGCCTATATGAACCGGGATGCCTGGCTGCAAACGGTGGAAACGGGGAAGGCGACGTACTGGAGCAGATCACGAAAGTCCCTCTGGGTCAAGGGTGAGACATCCGGTAATGTCCAGACAGTCAAAGAGATCCTCGTGGACTGCGATCTGGACACCCTGGTACTGAAGGTGGATCAGCAGGGAGGGGCCGCATGTCATATGGGCTATAGGTCCTGTTTCTACCGGAAGGTGTCCGACGGAGAGATGGAGATCATCGGTGAGAGGGTATTCGATCCGGAGGAAGTGTATACGAAATGAAACAATTGAAGCTGGGCATACCGAAGGGCAGTCTTGAATCCAATACGATCGAGCTTTTCAAAAGGGCGGGATGGAGCATAACCTATGATGCCAGGAGCTATTCCCCCGATATTGATGATGAAGACATCTCCTGCGCCCTTGTGAGGGCGCAGGAGATGTCCCGGTACGTCGATGATGGAACCATCGACCTCGGTCTTACCGGGAAAGACTGGATTCTGGAAAACGAATCCGACGTTGTGGTGGTTCAGGACCTCGTGTATTCCAAGGCATCCACACGACAGGCCCGGTGGGTGCTTGTGGTGAGGGAGGATTCTCCCATAAAGACCCTGGAAGATATAGCCGGCAAGAAGGTATCTACGGAGCTGGTGGGCTTTACCCGAAGATATCTGCAAGAGCGGGGGATAGAGGCCCACCTGGAGTTTTCCTGGGGCGCGACGGAGGCGAAGGTGGTCGAAGGTCTTGTGGATGCTATCGTGGAGGTTACGGAAACGGGGAGCACCCTCAGGGCCAACAAGCTCAAAATTATCCATGAGCTCCTGAAGACGAATACCCAGCTGATCGCCAACAAAAAGGCATGGGATGACCCGTGGAAGAGGAGAAAGATAGAGCAGATCAGTACCCTCCTCTCCGGATCGCTCATGGCGATGGGGAAGGTCGGTCTCAAGATGAACGTTGCCAAGGAGAACCTGGGAAGAGTTGTCCTGCTCCTTCCCTCTCTCAAGGCCCCCACCACTTCGGGGCTATACCACGAGAACTGGTTTGCCGTCGAAGCCGTCGTGGATCGGGATATCGTCAGAGAGTTGATACCTCTTCTCCGGGAGGCAGGGGCTGAAGGGATCATAGAATATCCTCTTAACAAGGTGTTGTAAAAGGAGACCCGAGGGCATGGTGCGAAAGAAAAAGGTAACCAGAAAAACAGCGGAAACGGACATATCGTTCGAGATCAATCTCGACGGAGAAGGGGTGGGGGAGATATCCACAACGATCCCCTTTCTTGATCATATGCTCACCCTCTTTGCGAAGCACGGCTTTTGCGATCTGCGTGTGCAGGGAAGCGGGGACACGAATGTGGATTATCATCACCTCGTGGAGGATATCGGCATATGCTTTGGAAAGGCGGTCAAGGGGGCCCTGGGAGACAAGAAGGGTATGGCCCGTTACGGTGCGGCCTGTGTCCCCATGGATGAGGCCCTCTGCCATGTCTGCGTTGATGTTTCCGGGAGGCCGTATTTGGTTTTCGGGGCCGAATTCGGCGGGAAAAAAATACGAGACTTTGATCCCCTCCTCCTTGAGGAGTTTTTCAGGTCCTTTACGGATCACGGGGGAATAACCTTGCACATAAATGTCATATATGGTAAGAATCCTCACCACATAGCGGAGGCTGTCTTCAAGGCGTTTGCCCGTGCCCTGAGGGAGGCCGTCCGCATTGATGATCGGATCAAGGGTGTCCTGTCAACAAAGGGAAGTATCTGAATTCGCTGTCTGTCACGTTGAAAATCTTTCCATGACATTCCCCGTGGAATCTGGTTGTCGGGAAATCTTACAGAGCGGGGTGATAATTATCAAAAAGCTTATTTCTTCCTTAGGTCGTTTCCGGTTTCTTCTGTGCGGGGCGGTATGTGTGGCGCTCCTTGCCGGCTGCGTGTCCCACAAGGCGGGTGGAGCGACCACCCTTCTTCAGAGGGATGTCCACTTCAAGAAGATTGCCGTTGCCCCCTTTCAGGCTTTTGGATCCGGTGATCCCGCTGTCCGGATTGTTCGGTGTCCTATTTCCGGAACGGCCTTCAGTGCATGTGGATTTTTAGGAAATCCCGAGAAAAAAATAGAGGAACAATTTGTCAGTGGGCTCAACCCTTCCGGGGGGTACACCGTGATACCCCCCCAGGAGGTGGGTGGTGTGTACCGAAGGGTGTCCGCCGCCTCGCTGGGAGAAGCCCCCTTGGAGATACTGAAAAAGGTGGGGAAGGAGATCGGGGCGGACGGCATTATTGCGGGGCACCTCTTCTGTTACCGGGAGCGGAAAGGATTTGATTATTCGGCTGAAAAGCCTGCTTCGGTCACCTTCTGCGTCCATCTTATCCGGGTTTCGGACGGTGTATCGGTATGGAAAGGGGTCTTTGACAAGACCCAGAGTTCATTGATGGAAAACATCCTGGAGCTCCTGCCCTTTATACGAGGCGGAGGGAAATGGATGACCGCGGAGGAGTTGTCACGGGAGGGCATGCGAGAGATATTGAAGGGCTTCCCGGATGTGAAGGGAACTGATAAGTGATCGTAATACCTGCTATAGATTTGAAGGGGGGCAAGTGTGTGCGCCTTCTTCAGGGTGACTTTGGCCTGCCGACCGTGTATTCGGACCATCCCGCCGATATCGCGCTGCAGTGGCAGGCAAAGGGGGCACAGCGCATTCACGTGGTGGATCTCGACGGTTCCCGTGACGGACTGCCCCGAAACAGGGGCGTCATCGAAGAGATTGTCCGCACAGTGGATGTTCCCCTGCAGGTGGGCGGTGGGATACGGGACATGAAAACCGTTGATGAATATCTTACCATGGGCGTCAGCTATGTGATACTGGGGACCGTTGCCCTGAAAGATAAGCCGTTTGTCCTTGATGCGTGCGCCGGTTACCCGGGACGCATCATCCTTGCCCTTGACGCCCGTGACGGAACGGTCGCTGTTGAGGGGTGGACTGAAAGCACCGATCGGTCTCCTGCGGAGATTGCCGCGCAGTATGAGGGGTGCGGGCTGGATTCTATCATATACACCGATATACAGCGGGACGGTATGGAATCGGGTGTCAACGTTGAATCCACAAGGCTGCTTGCCGAATCTGTCGATATCCCGATCATTGCCTCGGGCGGCGTTGCGAATATCCATGACATCGACCGGCTCCTCGAGAAGGGAGGACCGGGGATCATGGGTGTCATTACCGGTAGGGCGCTCTACACCGGAGCCCTGAAGCTGGAGGATGCCATGGCACGGGCTGCAGGATCTGTGTAGGAGGATGGTGATATGGAAGAGTGTATATTCTGCAAGATCTTACAGGGCGGGATACCTGCGAGCATCGTCTACGGGTCCGCAGATGCCCTGGCCTTTGATGATGTCAATCCGATGGCCCCCGTGCATGTGGTTGTCGTGCCGAAGACGCACGTGGCCACCCTCATGGATGTTACTGACGGCGGCATGATGGAAGGTCTGATGACGGCGGTGCGGGAGGTCGCAAAGATAAAGGGGGTTGCTGCAAAAGGGTTCAGGACCGTTATCAACTGTAATGAAGAGGGCGGCCAGATAATCTTTCACCTGCATATCCATGTTTTGGGGGGCAGGAAGTTGAGTGATACTATGGGGTGACTGGAGAGATCCGCTGCCCCTGTGAAGCAATGGCCCGGGCGATGGGGTGATCAGTCACCCTGCGGTACGGAAAAAGAGAGAGGTGTGTAGGGGTAATGGATATACGAAAACAGGTATCAGTCGCGATGATCAAGGCGGCCAAGGCCAAAGACAAGGAGACCTTGTCGGCCCTTCGAATGATCAAGTCAACCCTGCATAACAGGGAGATAGATCTCAAGGACCAATTCGGCGAACAGGAGATGCTGCAGGTACTCGCCTCCATGATAAAGCAGAGGAAGGACTCCGTCGAGCAGTTCAAACAGGGAGGAAGGCTCGAGCTTGCCGCAAAGGAGGCAAGGGAGATCGAGGTTATTCAGGGATTTATGCCTGAGCAGTTGTCTGAGGGAGAGATACAAGCACAGATCGAACAGGCCATAGAAGAGGCCGGCGCGACCAGCATTCGGGACATGGGAAAGGTGATGAAGCTTCTGATGCCCAGGGTAACGGGAAAGGCCGACGGGAAAGCCGTGGGTGAGGCGGTCAAGGGGCGATTATCCTGAACCACCGGACCGCGAACGTACCCGTGTCCAGAGAGGTGGAAGCGTCTTGAAGGGATATATTCCTCAGGAAAAGATAGGGGAGATCAAGAGCCGGGTCGGTATCGTCGATCTTATCTCCGAATACGTTACCCTGAAAAAAGCGGGCAGAAATTTTGTCGGCCTCTGTCCCTTTCATAAGGAAAAGACGCCCTCTTTCAGTGTGAACCCTGAGAAGCAGATCTTTTACTGCTTCGGCTGCGGGGAGGGGGGAGACATCTTTGCCTTCCTGATGAAACTGAATGGCACGTCCTTTGCCGAGTCGGTACGACACCTGGCGAACAAGGCGGGGATACCCCTGCCGGTCAGGAGAATGACCGGTGAGGAGAAGGTCGAAGCAACCGAGAGGGAAAAGCTGGGCAGGATAAACGCGATGGCGGCGGAGTATTTCTCCGCGCAGCTCTCTTCGGAGCGTGGCCGACCGGCGCGTGATTATCTTGATGCACGGAAGATGGGCGGCGCCATCGTTGGAGGATTTCGTCTGGGGTATGCCCCGGAGGGGTGGAACAACCTTACCTCCTATCTTGAGGGGAGGAAGGTTCCCCTTGGACTTGCCGAGAAGACCGGTCTGGTAATATCCAAAGATACGGGCGGATTCTATGACCGGTTTCGTGGGAGGCTGATCTTCCCGATAGAAAACCTGAGCGGCGCTGTGGTGGCCTTCGGCGGCCGGTCCATAGGTTCCGATACGCCAAAATATCTCAATTCGCCCGAGTCTCCCGTCTATACCAAGGGCAGGGTCCTGTACGGGATGTCCAGAACGAAAGACGCCATCCGCGACAGGGATTATGCCGTGCTGGTCGAGGGGTATGTCGACCTTCTCTCCCTGTGGAATGCGGGGGTGAGCAACGTCGTGGCGACGCTGGGTACCGCGCTGACCAGGGAACAGGTCGAACTGATCAGACGATTCACGCGGAATGTTACCGTCATCTTCGATCCTGATGAGGCAGGCAGGCATGCCGTAGAACGGAGCCTGAAACTGTTCCTCGAGGAGAATATGCATGCCCGGGTGGTCGTTCTTCCCGAAGGCTATGATCCGGATGACTATGTGAAGAAATATGGTGCGGCGGCCCTGGAGGAGGCTATCGCCCGTGCCCCGATGATGGTCGACTACTATATAGATGCCATAATGGGCGGTAGCGACACACTCGAAGACAACCTGGATACCATCAGGGACGCGGTATCATTCATAAGCACCATCAGTGATCCGGTGGAAAGAAACCTCTTTGTAAAAAGGGTCTCTGAAAGGATCGGCATCGATCAGAAACTATTAAAGGATAAGGTGGAGAAGGCGTCCCCCGGCCGCAAGGCCGCCGGCCCGGCCCCGTCTCCGGAAAAAAGGATGGAAAAGGTTGACATAGTGGAATTAAACCTTATCTATATGATGCTGGAGTATCCCGAAAAGGTTCCCGTCGCGGCCCGTGAGGGGATCCTCGATTGCTTTGGCTCGGAGGAGTTGAAAAGGCTGGGACAGACGATAACCGGGGAGACGGGCGACAGGACCTCTCTGGTCGGCGATCTGGAAGATGGCCCGGTGAAGGAGAGGCTCTTGAAGTTGATGATGGAGCAACCTTTCTCCGACAGAGAGATCGTCGACAGGGTTTTTGACGACAACATCAAACAGGTACGGAACAAATGGTACAAGGGCAGACAAGCCCTGCTGAAGAGGGACCTCATCAGGGCCCAACATACAGGCGACAAGGCACTCAGCGACAGCCTGCTCAGGGATAGAAATAGATTGTTAAAGGAAGAGAGAGGACTGGCCAACAATGAAAAAAGTGATCAAATTGGATGAAGTAAACAAACTTATTTCGCTGGGCAGGGGGAAAGGGTTCCTTACGTATGACGATATCAATGATATGCTCCCGTCCGATGTCATATTCTCAGAACAGATAGACGATATACTGACCGTTTTCCATGAGAAAAATATTGAAGTTGTCGATACCGAGCGGGATGAAAAGGATGCCGATAAACAGGGGGACAAGACCGACGAGGAGGAGAAAAAGATAAATGATGAGATTCCCCCCCTACCGTTATCCGCCCTCGGAAAGACAGGGGACCCCGTCAAGATGTACCTGAGGGAGATGGGGCTTGTGTCCCTGCTCAGTCGTGAGGAGGAGGTGAGGATCGCAAAGAAGATTGAGAAGGGGGAAAAGAGGATCATGGAAGCCCTTTTCAGTCTGCCGATCTTTATAAAGGAGGTTGTGGACATAGGGGAGAAGCTCAAAAGCGGCGAGATACGGATAAAAACGGTTGTTGATAATCTTGAAGACGAAAGCGGCTTTACAGAGGAGGATGTATATCGGGAACGGGTGGAGAAGCTTGCCGCCAAGGTGGCAAAGCTGGATGCACACAATGCCGTTCTGAGGGCGGAGCTGAAAGGAAAAAATCTCAGTGATGCTCAGGAGCAAGATATCAGGGAGGATCTGGGAAAAAATATCAAAGGGATTGTCCGGCTCTGCAAAGATATCAATTTCAATAAGAGACGCACCAATGCGATGGTCCTCAAACTCAACGACACCGGTGCCGACCTTAACAGGGGTGACCAGGCGATACAGGAATGTGTGGAGCAGGCGGGAATGTCACTCAACGCCCTGGACAGGTTGTTCTCCCGGATGAGGGAGGGGGAAGAGAAACAGGCCTCCCAGGAGACCGGCATCCCCGTTGGAAAATTAAGGGAGTACGAGAGGATAATCCGAGAGGCGCGTAACAGCAGGAAGCGGATAGCGACGCAGATCGGTGTCTCCAAGGAGGCATTGAAGATGATCGTTACCTCCATAAGGGGAGGTGAGTCTGAGGCAAACCGGGCGAAGAGGAAACTGATAAAGGCAAACCTCAGATTGGTCGTCAGCATTGCCAAGAAATATACGAACAGGGGCCTGCAATTTCTGGACCTCATCCAGGAAGGGAATGTGGGGCTGATGAAGGCCGTTGAAAAGTTTGAATATCAGAGGGGGTATAAGTTTTCCACGTATGCGACGTGGTGGATACGGCAGGCCATCACACGGGCTATAGCGGACCAGGCACGAACGATACGGATCCCGGTTCATATGATTGAAACCATAAACAAGCTTATCAGGACTTCGCGGTACCTGGTTCAGGAACTGGGGAGAGAGCCGACCCCTGCCGAGATCGCGGAGAAGATGGAATTCCCCCTGGATAAGGTGCGAAAGGTTTTAAAGATTGCCAAGGAACCGATATCTCTGGAGACTCCCATCGGCGAGGAAGAGGACAGTTCTCTCGGGGATTTTATAGAGGACAAGAAGGTCATGTCCCCCTCCGATGCCACCATGAACATGGATCTTGCCCAGCAGACCAGAAAGATACTGTCCACCCTGACCCCGCGAGAGGAAAAGGTCTTGAGGATGCGTTTCGGCATCAGCGAAAAGGCTGATATGGGGCTGACTCCTGAGAGGGAGACGGTACATTCGGATGATGACGTGGAACGGGCCATGCAGATTGAAGACAACGTGTTAAAGAAGATGAGAGGGGCATCGAGAAGGCGGGAGATAAAAGGGGGAATCAAGTAGAGGCCCATTCTGTAAGGCGGGATACAGGTGCAGTCCACCCCTTTATGTGGGGCCACGATCAATCACAGGTGGCCACGGCCTCGATCTCCAGGGGGGCATCCTTGGGCAGGCGGTCTACCGCAATGCAGCTCCTGGCTGGCCGGGATTCTCCGAAGTACTCCGTGTATATGGTGTTGAACTTCGTAAAACAGTCCATGTCTGTCAGGAAGATCGTGACCTTTATAACGCGGTCGAGGCCAGATCCTCCTTCCTCCAGTATATGTGTAAGATTATCAAGAGCTGTACGTGCCTGGAGCTCAAATGGGCCTTTCACGGGTTCTCCGATTCCCGGGTCGATGGGTATCTGCCCGGAGATGTACAGCCAGCCGCCAGCCTTGACCGCTTGAGAATAGGGACCTGCCGGTTTGGGTGCCCCTTCGGTATGAATGATCTGTCTGTCCATGGTATTGTTACCCCCTTTCTCCGCTTCAATTGACAACAAGACCGGGGAGATGTCAACCAAATAGTTGCAGCAGGTGTGATCCTTTGTTAAACGGCTCGAATATATTATGAATGCCGTACCGGGAATTCTGATGGAAACAATACTGACCGTTACACAACTGACCGAGGCCATAAAACAGACCCTGGAGGAGGGCTTTGTCGTCGTATGGGTGACCGGAGAGATATCCAATCTGCGTCGCCCTGCCTCAGGCCACATATATTGTACCCTCAAGGACGAGGCGAGCCAGATACGCATGGTTGCCTTCAGGAGCGCTGCGGCGCGGATGGGATTTGACCTTGAAGACGGGATGAGGATCGTCTGCAGGGGGAGACTGAATGTCTATCCTGCGCGCGGTGAGTATCAGCTCATTATCGATGCCGCGGAGCCAAAAGGTCTTGGGGCCCTCCAGATGGCCTTTGAACAGCTCAAGGGGCGCCTGGAGAAAGAGGGGCTGTTCGATCCTGCCCATAAGAGGCAGATCCCTTTCCTGCCCCAAGCGATCGGGATCGTCACCTCTCCTTCAGGCGCGGCCGTCAGGGATATACTGAACATTACCGCCAGGAGATTTCCGTCCGTCGATGTGATGATTGCCCCCGCGGCCGTCCAAGGGGCAGAGGCACCCCGCGAGATATGCAATGCCATAGTGGACCTGAATAAAGCCGGTGTCGACGTCATTATCGTTGCCCGGGGAGGGGGATCGCTTGAGGACCTGTTCTGTTTTAACGATGAACGTGTCGCGCGGGCGATCTGGTCCTCGAGGATTCCCGTCATATCGGCCGTCGGCCATGAGATTGACTTTACTATTGCCGATTTTGTGGCCGATCTCAGAGCCCCGACCCCTTCCGCCGCCGCTGAGCTGGTTGTCCCCGACAGGCGGGACCTGCTGGAACGAACGCAGAGATTGAGATCGCGGCTGATACATGCCTGTCATGTGTCACTGCGCGGATGGAGAACCAGGGCGGCATCTGTCGCGGAGCGCCTGCGTGATCCGAGGGGGAGGATTGCGGATCTGCGTATGGGACTGGATGATCGGTATGCCAGGCTGGCAGGAGGAATGCGGCGGATCCTTGCAATGCGGAGAAGCAGCCTTTTGCCCTCACAAAGGATGCTGATGCGCCTGACCCCCGCGACGCAGGTTCGTGATCTGCGCTGCAGGATTGAAGATCTGCGAGGAGGACTGGAGACGCGGGCCGGGTCCTGTATCGATACACTTCGCGGCATCCTTCAGAGAGATATCTCTCTCCTGGATACGCTCAGCCCTCTGTCCGTGTTAAAGAGGGGATTTGGTATCGTACGGTTGCCTGATGGGACTGCTGTCAGGGATGTGGGCCTGCTCGCGGTGAATGATAGCGTCGATGTGAAGGTTTCATCGGGGAGCTTCAAGGCACGGGTAACCACTATTTTACAGGAGCGAAGCAATGGCGGAAAAAAAGTTTGAGAAGGCCCTGGAAAAACTGGAAGAGATTGTGAAAAAGATGGAAGGGGGGGATATGTCCCTCGACGAGTCGCTCGCGGCCTTCGAAGAGGGGATCAAGCTCTCCCGGCTCTGCGCCGACAGGCTGGATGAGGCGGAGAGGAAGGTCAATATCCTTCTCAGGGAGGGTGATACTCTGCAGGTCAGGCCGTTTGGGGAAAGGGATGGAGATGACAAAGAACCGGAAGATATCGCTTGAAGAGTATCTTAAGACAAGACAAGCGGTGATCGACAGGGCTCTTGACGGATACCTTCCGGCAAAAGGCGGACCCTCCGCTGAGATCCGTGAGGCCATGCGGTATACCCTCTTTGCCGGTGGAAAGCGGCTCCGGCCGGTGCTGTGCATGGCCTCCGCGGAAGCGGTCGGCGGCAGCGCGGAAACCGTCCTGCCCGTCGCCTGCGCCATTGAGATGATCCATACCTATTCCCTGATACATGATGACCTGCCGGCGATGGATAATGATGACTACCGGAGGGGAAAACCCTCGAGCCATAGGATATTCGGGGAGGGTGTGGCAATCCTGGCGGGAGACGCCCTTCTCACGGAGGCCTTCTGCCTTCTGTCCGAAAAGAACCCCGGGGTCTCCCCGGAAACAGGTCTGTCGATTATTCACGAGATCGCCACAGCGGCCGGATTTCAGGGCATGGTCGGCGGTCAGGTGGCGGATCTTCGGGCGGAGGGCGCTGAGGTAGAGATGGAGCAGGTGCAGTACATACACACCCATAAGACGCAGGCACTGATAACCGTTTCCATCCGGGCGGGCGCACTGATATCCGGCGTCGGTGAGGATGACCTGAACTCTCTTTCAAAATATGGACAAAAGATGGGGCTTGCCTTTCAGATAGCGGACGATATACTGGATATCGAAAGCTGCAGGGAAGTCCTGGGAAAGGATACCGGCAGTGATGAGGGGCGCAGTAAGGCGACCTACCCCGCCCTGATCGGTATTGAGGAGTCCAGGGAGGAGACGCGAAGACTGGTGGAAAGCGCTCTGTCGGAGATACGTCGTTTCGGTGAAAGGGCCGATCCCCTGAGGATGATAGCGCGGTTTATCGCCGAGCGAAAGTTGTAGACGGATACATTGGCGGCCATGGGCTCGAAGGCAGGAGAGATTGGTATGGATGAAAAAGCAGGCATACTGGAGGGGATCAACAGCCCTGAAGATATACGATGCCTCGGGAAGTAAAAGGGGACAGAGTCATTTTTATCCTTCTTGTGGATGAGATCGAGAAGAAAATTGCAAGACCCAAAACAATATGAACGAGATTACGAAAGAATACATTGTCCGGATCATTCGCCAAGTTGCTAAGTCGAAAGGGCAGCACTGGCTTACCCACAAGGAATTCTTTGCCGCATCAGATGTGACAACCTATCAGTTTCAAAAGCACTTCATCCGATGGAATGAAGCTATCAAAGCGGCCGGACTTACCCCACTTGGCAAAAGTGGGCGTCCCGATCGTCCGCGGGGACACAAAAAAGAGGAACTTATTGCGGCGATTCAGAGCGTAGCCGCCAAGTTGAAAAGGGACTATGTTTCCATTACTGAATTCACCAAACAGACGAGAATCAGTGAGCGCCCCGTTTATAGAATTTTTGGTACGTGGGAACAATTCGTACGTGAAGCTGGTCTGAGTATTCATCCAGCTCACAAACAGAAGATTCCAAACGAATCCTTGTTTAAGGAGTTTTTCCGAATCACTTCTCAACTCGGGCGCTTCCCGTTGTATCAAGAGCTGAGCCTTGCCAAGTACAGTTCTGGAACATTTGAAGGACGATTTGGAACCTACTCAGATTTCAAGATTCATGCCTTACAGTACGGCATAGAGCGCGGATTAGTTGAGCCCGACATTGCAAGACAAGAACTCGCTAAGCCGTCTCGCAAAAGGGACCATGGAGTATCGTATGAGCAACTCAACGATCGCCCTGTGCTTGGCCCTAGAATCGATTTCCATGGGTTGCTACACGCCCCAGTGAACGAGCTTGGCGTGGTGTACCTTTTCGGCATTTTGTCCCAGGAGCTTGGTTTTGTTGTTGAGTCCGTACAAGCTGGATTTCCAGACTGTCAAGCCAAGCGTCGATTGCCCAAAGGTCGATGGCAGTCGGTCCAAATCGAATTCGAATTTAAGTCCTCAAACTTCATCGTACATGGGCACAATCTTACGAAATGTGACATGATCATATGTTGGGAACACGACTGGACTGATTGCCCTATTGAAGTTATAAGTTTGAAAGACATCGTAGAGAAACAGAGGGCCTAACATTGTGAAAATTGCGAGGCGGGTGGAATTTTGTGGGCAAGGAAGACCGAGAATAAATAAACTTACTCCCTTTTCCCCTTTCCCGAGCGGAAGTCATAGGGGGGATACGTTCTTTGCCATGAACCCGAGACGCAGGAGAGATTGGTATGGATGAAAAAAAAGGCATACTGGAGGGGATCAACAGCCCTGAAGATATACGATGCCTCGGGATTGAAGAACTGAACATCCTTGCCGGAGAGATCCGGCAGGAGATACTGGAGGTAGTCTCCAGAAATGGCGGCCACCTTGCGCCCTCTCTGGGGACCGTGGAGCTTACCCTCGCCATCCATTACGTCTTCGACACGCCCCGGGACAAGATCGTCTGGGATGTTGGGCACCAGGCGTATGCGCACAAGATCATCACGGGCAGGAGGGATGCCTTTAACACCCTCAGAAAGATGGGGGGTATCAGCGGGTTCCTTAAGAGGAGAGAGAGCGTGTATGACGTCTTCGGCGCGGGGCACAGCAGCACCTCCATATCCGCCGCTTCGGGAATTGCCGATGCCCGGTGTCTCAAGGGAGATCATTTCAAGGTGATCGCCGTCATTGGAGACGGCTCCATGACTGCCGGGATGGCATTTGAAGGCCTCAACTGGTCCGGGGAGCGGGAGAAGGACCTGATCGTTATACTGAACGATAATGAGATGTCTATCTCGCCGAACGTGGGCGCCATGTCGTCCTATCTGAACCGCGTCATGGCGGGACAACAGATTACCCGGCTGAGGGCAAAGATACATGATTTCCTGAAAACCGTCCCCGGTGTGGGGGAACAGGTTATCAAGTTTGCCCGGAAGGCCGAGGAATCATTGAAGGGATTTGTCGTCCCGGGCATGTTGTTTGAAGAACTGGGATTCAAGTATATCGGGCCGATTGAGGGTCACCGTCTGGATCACCTGATAAAGCATCTCCAGAACGTGCGGGCCATGGAACGGCCCGTCCTTGTCCATGTCATTACCAAGAAGGGGAAGGGGTATCGATTCGCGGAGGAGGAGCCGTCCCGGTTTCACGGGATCGGCCCGTTCGATATCGCTACGGGAAAAACGATTGTTCCGGATAACCCCAGACCCTCTTACACCCAGGTGTTCGGCCGCACGATGGTGAACCTGGCGCGCGAAGATACCCGTATCGTCGCGATCACGGCAGCCATGACGGGGGGAACCGGCCTTGACCAGTTCGCCCGCGAGATCCCCGAACGGTTCTATGATGTCGGCATCGCCGAACAGCATGGCGTTACCTTTGCCGCGGGGCTGGCCACCGAGGGATTTGTGCCCGTTGTCGCGATATACTCCACCTTTTTCCAGAGGGCCTATGACCAGGTGCTCCATGACGTGTGCCTTCAGAACCTCCCCGTCGTGTTCGCCCTTGATCGGGGGGGGATCGTCGGAGACGATGGCCCGACGCACCACGGGCTTTTCGATTATTCCTACCTTCGATCCATACCGAATATCGTTGTCATGGCCCCGAAGGACGAAAACGAGCTCCAGCACATGCTCAAGACGGCCGTGGAATGTGGAGGACCCGCCTCGATACGCTACCCCCGTGGCAGCGGAGTGGGGATTCCCCTTGATGAAAGGCCGGAGACCATCGAGATAGGAAAGGCGCAGATCGTCCGCGAGGGGGGGAATCTGGCGATCATAGCGATCGGTTCCACGGTATATCCTTCCCTCGAGGCCGCCGAGAGACTTGCGCAGGAGCATATCGAGACGACCGTTGTCAACAGCCGTTTTGTAAAGCCTCTCGACAGGACCCTGCTGTGCGAGATAGCATCCTCATTCAAAAAGATTGTCACCGTCGAAGAGAATGTCCTTATGGGCGGTTTCGGCAGCGCGGTCCTTGAATTATTTGAGGAGACGGGGATCTCGGGAGTTACGGTGAAAAGGCTCGGCATCGGGGCCGCGTTCGTGGAACATGGAACACAGGCCCAGCTCAGGAAACAACAGGGCATTGATGCACAAGGCATAGCGCAGGCCGTTCGAAAGATGATGGACCCCTGCTGACCCGTACGCGGCTCGAGGTGGTTTCCCCCTTTTTGCTTCATTCTCTGCGGACCCGAATCAGATGAAAACGAACCGTCCCAAAGTCAGATTAGACAGACTCCTGGTTGACAGGGGCATCGCGGTGACCCGTGAGAAGGCCCGGGCGCTCATTATGTCAGGTCTGGTAGTGGTCGAAGAGGAGCGGATCGACAAGGCAGGCACCCTTGTTCGCCACGATGCCGGGATACGGATAAAGGGGGGCGGAAATCCCTATGTCAGCAGAGGAGGATTGAAACTCGATGGGGCCCTGCGGTCGTTCGGTATCGATGTGAAGGGTATCGTGGCCCTGGATATCGGCGCCTCCACGGGTGGATTTACTGATTGTCTTCTGCAGGGAGGAGCCCAAAGGGTATACGCGATAGACGTGGGATATGGCCAGATCGACTGGAAACTCCGGACAGACAAGCGGGTGGTACTCTTTGAAAAGACCAATATCAGGTACTTTTCCGGTGAAGGGATAGAGGACGAGATAGATCTGGCGGTTATCGATGTCTCCTTTATCTCCCTGAAACTGGTCTTGCCCGTCGCCGTCAGAATCACCGGCGAGGAGGCCGTCATCCTGGCCCTGATCAAACCGCAGTTTGAGGCCGGCAGAGGTGAGGTGGGCAGGGGGGTCATTCTGGACCCCCGGGTCCACCGAAAGGTTGTTGAGGAACTCGTGGCATTTTCGGCGCAGTTGGGCCTTGAGGTGGTGGGAACCTGTGAGTCGCCCATTACCGGTCCGGCCGGAAACAGGGAATTTTTCCTGTATGCCCGTAAGCGATAACATCTTGCATGGGGACGAACAGTGGGAATCAGGCTTGCCGAGACAGCAGGTTTTTGCATGGGGGTGAAGAGGGCGGTGGATATGGTCCTCGCGCTGACCCGTCACAGAGGGGATACGCAGGTATATACCTACGGTCCCCTTATACACAATCCCCAGACGGTTGCAATCCTCAGGGAACGGGGCGTCGTTCCGGTGGATAACGTTGATTCGGTTCAGGACGGGATCGTGGTGATACGGGCACATGGGATATCCCCCCAGGAAAAGGAACGGATCAGGGAAAAGGGGATAGAGATCGTAGACGCCACCTGCCCGCGCGTTGCAAGCGTCCAGGCGATCATCAGGAAACATGCGGCACGCGGTCATGCGGTGATCATAGTCGGGGACCGGGAGCATCCGGAGGTCGCCAGCCTCCTCGGGTATGCCTCAGGGAAGGGGGTTGTTATCAACGATAAGAAAGATGTCGGCGATCTTCCCCGCTACGATAAGGTGTGCGTTGTTGCGCAGACGACGCAGGATTCGTTGAGATACAAGGAGATAGCGCAGGAGATTGCCCGCAGATTTCCCGGGGCCATGATCTTTGACACCATATGCGATTCGACCGAGAAGAGACAGGCCGAGATCAAGAAAATGGCCTCCGAAATGGACGGGATCATAATCGTGGGTGGGAAGGACAGCGCGAATACCCGGAGGCTTGCCGCGATATCCCGGGACTGCGGGACCCGAACGCTGCATGTCGAGACCGCCGAAGAGCTTGACGGCATTGATTTGAATGGGTGCAGGGATATTGGTGTCTCTGCGGGGGCGTCCACGCCGAACTGGATCACCGAGGGCGTGATAGACTACCTCACCCACAGCAGGAGGGGGAAGATGCCGGGGACGCTGAGAGGCCTGTACAATCTCTGGATATTCTTTGTCAGCACAGACCTTTCCTCCGCCATTGGTGCCGGGTTCCTCTCGCTGGTCAGCATGTTGCTCCAGGGACTTGAGGTAGACGTGTCACACATCATGATCGCCTCGTTGTGCGTATATGCCATACATACCATAAACAGGCTGCAGGGCAGAAGTTTCGGAAGGATCAAGGGGAGCTTCAGGGAAAAATCCTACATACAATACAAGGGAACCTATATGACGGTCGCCATAGCCTCCCTTGCCCTCGCACTGGCATTTTCGTTCATGGCAGGGCCGGCGCCTTTTATCCTGGTCGGGTCGGTTTCACTCTTTGGCGTGCTCTATACGGTCAACGTGTGGGGGAAAAGGCTGGAGGATCTCCCCGGTTCCAAGAACTTTTTTACCGCTATGGCGTGGGCTGCCTTGACTGCCGTGGTCCCGCGGATAAGCGTCACCATGGAGATGTCCTGTAGTATGGTGGTGGCTTTTGTGTTTGTGTTTGCCCTTGTCTTCTCAAAATCAGTCCTTTCGGACGAACTGGATATTCAGAGCGACCGCCTGATCGGCCGTGAAACAATCCCCATTGTGATGGGGGAAGGCCCCGCCAGGATACTGCTGAAGGGTATAGCGGTTCTGACCGGTATTATGCTGATCGCCGCACTGCCCGCCGACTGCGTTCCTTCGTTGAGCCTGGCACTGCTAGTACCAGTGTTTTATATATGGATTTGTCTGGGACTTTGTGATAAGAAATCACGGTTTTCCAGAATGGCGCTGGAGGGGCTGTTGGGTGTAAACTATGTAATTGCCGGGCTGAGCGCCTGCCTCTGGCTTATTGTAACAAAGCTGTAGAGAACCTTGTCCGGAGGGGATCGTCGATGCATGTAAGAGTCTGGAAAGTGATCGTTGTGGGACTGTTCTGCCTGATGTTCTCGGCCTGCGGGGAATTGCGCTTTTCCCGGGTTGCGCCGGGCATCGGTGAGTTTCATCCTGAAAAGATATGTGTGCTTCCGGTTAACGCAGGCGTCTATAAAGAAGAGGCGGGGGACATAGTAGGAGACCTTATCGTGGATATCGTCAAGAGAACGGGGTGGTTTTCCACCGTTGTTTCACCGGAAGGAGTGGCGAAGCTGATGGAAAACGACGGCAGGCTGAGGGATGCCGTTACCCAGTACCTCGCAAAATTGAAGACGGTACACTTTTCTGATCCTGATATGAGCAGATATATAGGTACGGCATTAAACGTTGATGCCCTTCTCGTTGTGGGTGTGGATTTCTGGAACTATACAACCCAGGGGGGTGATAAGCTCGCCAAGGCAGGCTTCAACATGGATCTGGTGGCGACGCAGACGGGCGAAGTCATGTGGAAGGCAAACCACTGTGATACGAAGGACTACAAGTGGTTCAAGCCTGATCTGGCCAATTTTGCACGGGACGTGGCAAAAGAGATGATTTCGTATATGCCGCATTAGTAAGCTAGAAATTATTTTCTGCGTTGTTTCGGCAGGAAATAATTTCGTTAGCGCACTTATCCCGTTTGCCGGGGCTAGTAAGCTAGAAATTATTTTCTGCGTTGTTCCGGCAGGAAATAATTTCGTTAGCGCATTGGTAAGATAGAAGTTGCTTTCTCGTAGAAAGCAATTTCGTTATCGCACTTATCCCCTTTAGTGGGACTTATCCCGTTTATCGGGGTTAGGGAATACAGGGAGGATGACAGGATGGAAGAGAAGGTGCGCGCGGCGCTCAATGATTTCCGGCCTAACCTGCAGGCGGATGGAGGAGATGTCGAGCTTGTCGATGTGACCGAAGGGGGCATCGTGAAGGTAAAACTGAGCGGTGCCTGCGGGAGCTGCCCCATGGCCCAGATGACGTTGAAGATGGGGATCGAAAAATACCTCAAGGAGAAGGTTCCCGAGGTTGTTGAAGTTGTGGCAGGTTAAGAGGTACATCCTTAAATTTTTCGGAGGATAGGATACAATGGCATATGTCATTACTGATGAGTGTATCGCGTGTGGAAGCTGTGAAGACGAGTGTCCTGTGGAAGCGATCAGTGAGGGGGAAGACAGATATGTGATCGATCCCGAGCTGTGCACCGATTGCGGAGCCTGTGCCGATATCTGCCCGGTCGAGGCCATAGAGCCCGCTGAGGAAAAGGGCAAATAGCGGCCGGTGGCCGATTTTTTTATTCCCTGTTGGTGAGGCCGGGGGCATGGGTTTATTCGTTACATTTGAGGGAATTGAAGGCTCCGGAAAGACAACCCAGATCAGAAAGGCTTCGGATTATCTGAATGAACGGGGAGTGCCCTGTATAGTGACCGGCGAGCCGGGAGGGACCCCTCTTGGGGGCGAGCTGAGGAAAATCCTGCTGGATAAGACGGCGCTCGCACTGTCTGGCAGGACGGAGGTGCTGCTCTTTGCAGCAGACAGGGCCCAGCATGTCGAAGAGGTCATAGCGCCCGCGATGGAGAAGGGGAAAGTGGTGTTGTGTGACCGCTTTTCCGACGCCACTGTCGCGTACCAGGGGTATGGCAGAAAACAGGACATACGGTACATACGGTCACTATGCGATTTTGCGTCCCGTTCGCTGGTTCCCGATATGACGTTTCTTTTCGATGTCTCTGCCGATGCGGGGCTCGGCAGGATCATAGATCGTGCACGCAGGGTGGGAGATGCCCCCCGTGAGGACCGGTTTGAGAGAGAAAGCCTGGAATTTCATGAGATAATCAGAGATGGGTACCTTACGCTGGCCCGGGAGGAACCGGACCGATTCAGGGTAATAGACGCCTCCAGAGATATCGATGCGGTGCACCGTGACGTCCGTACCCATCTGAAGGCGTTAATCGAAAGATAAGGCTTATGCCGTTTTGCGATATTTATGGTCAGGACAGGCAGATAGACGTACTCCAAAGCGCCATGAAAAGAGAACGTGTCCCGCATGCGTATCTTTTCCATGGCATACAGGGTATCGGGAAAAAAACCACGGCACAGGCCCTCGCAGCGGCCCTGAATTGCCGGGAGAATAATGCCGATTTCTGCGGCAGGTGCCCTTCATGTCTCAAGGCAGGGCGTCGCAGCCATCCCGATATCGTTTTGATAGAACCGGAAGGGATCTTCATAAAGATCGACAGGATCAGAGATCTTCAGAATCAGATACAATTCAGGCCGTTTGAGGGCAGAAAGAGGGTTTTCATACTGGCGGATGCGGACAGGATGAACGACGCGTCGGCCAATGCCCTTCTGAAGACCCTTGAGGAGCCGAGCCCCTCCAATATCCTGATATTGACTACATCTCGTGTCCATAAGCTCCCTCAGACGATCATATCGCGATGCCAGAAGATACGGTTTCGACCCCTGCGGCCTGAGGCTGTCGTCTCTTTTCTTATAGACACAGTATCAATGGATGCAGAGGAGGCACGGGCTGTCGCCACCTCGGCCGGAGGAAGTATCGGCAGGGCGCTGGAGATACGCAAGGAATCATTTCTTGACTTTAAGCATGAGGCAGTCGGAATACTTTCCGCCGCCGGCCGCGCTTCCTTGGATATGATCTTCCTTGCAGACAGCTTCGGAAAGGATAGAGATTCCGCCCTGCAGCGGCTTGACATCTTCAGGGAGTGGTACCGGGATATGCTGGTATACCGAGAGCTGCACGATGTGGGCAGGCTCATGCACCGGGATATTGCCGGAGCCACGAAGAAATTTTCAGAAAAAATGTCAGCCACCGACATCCTGGACAATATAAAGACCATACGGAACGCCCAGAGCGCTATTGAGCAGAACGCCAACAGACAATTGATACTGGAATCCATGACATTCCGGCTCAAGACCCTCAGTCAGGTTTAAGATGCAACATCACGATACCAAAAGTATTGTAGGGATCAGATTTAAAGACAAGGGGAAGGTGTATTCATTCGACGCCACCGGCGTTGTCCTGGAGGAAGGAGACAACGCTATTGTGAATACCGAGTCGGGACTGGCAATGGGATCTGTCGCAACCGGTATTCGTGTCCTTTCTCGTGACAAATTGCCCCGCATCCTCCGGAAGGTTGTGCGCAAGGCCACCGACGAGGATATGAAGATCCATGAAGAGAATGTGAAGATGGAGGAAGAGGCGCTGGATTTTTGCATGGAGAGGATCAGACAGAGAAATCTTTCCATGCGGCTGGTCAATGTGGAGGCGCTCTTCGATAAAAGCAAGCTGTTGTTTTACTTCACTGCTGAGAGCAGGGTCGACTTCAGGGAGTTGGTAAAAGACCTGGTACGAAAGTACAAGACACGGATCGAGCTGAGGCAGATCTGGGTCAGGAGTGAGGCTCGCATATATGGGGGCATCGGTATGTGCGGCAGGGAACTCTGCTGTGCCAGCTTTCTCAATAACTTTGCGCCGGTGTCAATCAAGATGGCCAAGGAGCAGAACATGCTCCTTAACCCGGAAAAGATATCAGGCCTGTGCGGAAGGCTTATGTGCTGCCTTGCGTTTGAGCATGAACAGTATACGGAAGCGAAGAAGAATATGCCGAAGTGTGGAAAGACGGTGACCACCACGGAGGGAAGAGGTAAGGTGGTGAGGCAGAACATACTTGAAAGAATGGTCGTTGTGGATCTCGGTGACGGAAAAGAGGTGGAAATGCCTGTAGACGAGATTCAGAGGGAAGACAGGGACCAAAAACCGGCGACAGGAAAAAAGAAATAACGATTTCGGAGAAAAACATGAAAAATTTCTACGTCACGACACCCATATATTATGTGAATGCATCTCCACACATAGGACACGCTTATACCACCATAGTGGCCGATGTCATGGCACGGTTTCACCGGATGGCAGGGTACCAAGCCTATTTTCTGACCGGTACCGACGAACATGGAGACAAGGTCGCGGAGGCGGCACGGCAGGCCGGTGAGGCCCCTCAGGAGTATGCGGACAGGATAAGCGGACAGTTCAGAACCCTCTGGCCGAAGCTCTCCATAACCAACGATTATTTTGTCAGGACAACGGACCCGGACCATAAAGAGGTGGTCAGGTCGATACTGCAGAAGGTGTATGATGCGGGGGACATCTATTTTGGTGAGTACGAGGGGTATTACTGCGTGGGGTGTGAGCGCTTCTACCGGGAGAGCGAGCTGGTAGACGGTATGTGCCCGGATCACCTCACCGTTCCCGAAACCAGGAAGGAGAGCAATTATTTCTTCAGGATGAGCAAGTATCAGGACTGGCTGATCGGGCATATTCAGGACAACCCTGATTTTATCAGACCGGAACGGTACCGGAATGAGGCGCTTGCCTTTCTGAAGGGACCGCTCGAAGACCTCTGCATATCGAGGCCCAAGACACGGCTGACCTGGGGGATAACCCTCCCCTTTGATGAGCAGTATGTGACCTATGTGTGGTTTGACGCGCTGATCAATTACCTGACGGGGATCGGCTATCCCGACAGCGAGCAGTTCAGGACCTTCTGGCCCGTCTCACAACACCTGATAGCCAAGGATATCCTCAAGCCGCACGGCATCTACTGGCCCACCATGCTGAAGGGTGCGGGGATAGAACCCTATCAGCACCTGAACGTCCACGGGTACTGGAACATCGACCGAAGCAAGATGTCGAAAAGCCGCGGAACGGTGGTGAAGCCCCTCGACCTGAAAGACACGTACGGACTGGATGCGTTTCGCTATTTTCTGATGAGGGACATGGTCTTCGGCCTTGATTCAAACTTCAGCGAAGAGGCCTTTGTCCAGAGGATAAACGCCGATCTGGCGAATGACCTGGGGAATCTGGTCAGCCGGTCCCTTTCCATGGCGGTGAAATACTGCGACGGCAGGGTGCCTGCCGCCACCTATCACCCGGATGATGCCCCCCTGATCTCAGAGGCGGCGAAGCTTTTTCCCGATGTGGAAAGGTCTTTCCGGTCCCTGATGTTCCATAAGGCCCTCATCTCCATCTGGGATTTCATTAACCTGACAAACCGGTACATCGTGGAGCGGGAGCCCTGGGTCCTGGCCAAGGATCCGGCTGACCGGACACGCCTGGACGCGGTTATCTACAACATACTGGAGGCCCTCCGTGTCATAGCCGTTCTGATCACCCCCTTTATACCCGATTCCGCCAGGGATATCCTGCGCAGGCTCGGGATAGAAGATGCCGACTCCCAGGATTTCAGCAGCATACGCGCATGGGGCGGCCTTCCGGTGGGCAGCGCCGTGACCCGCGGCACATCCCTCTTTCCCCGTGTGGAATATAAAAAAACGGACGAGGCTCCCGCAACGTTCCTTACCGATGTAAAGGAAGAGATACCCTTCGAGGATTTCCAGAAGATCGATCTGCGCGTGGGGCGGGTGGTTGAGGCCCAGAGGATCAAGAAATCGGACAAGCTGCTGAAGCTGAAAATCGACGCGGGTGAGGAGCGGACCATCGTTGCGGGGATCGGCGCAAGCTATCGGCCTGAAGACCTTGTGGGGAAGAAGATAGCCGTCATACTGAACCTGAAGCCGGTGAAACTGATGGGGGTGGAGTCACACGGCATGCTCCTGGCGACGGAGACGGGGGGCACGGTTTCACTGGTCTCCTTCGATGGCGATGCCGCTGTCGGTGCAGCGATAAGCTGACACATCCGAAATTCCGCAGGCAGGGGGATATACTGCCTGCCCCCCGATCGCGTGCCGGCGCAGCAGATAGACTGTTTTTCCTGTTCGGGAGCCATGGAGTCACGTAAATTAAAGGGTATTGGGATCATCATTTTTCTTCCGATCCTGCTGTCCATGGCGGGGTGCCCTCCGCGCCACGTCCCCTCCCCTGATTATCGCCCGCCCGTACCGGAAAAGAAGCTCAGCCGGATGGGCTACACCATCCAGGTCGGCGCCTTTGCACAGGTTGAAAACGCCGCCCGGCTTGCCAATCGTCTGAACAGCGACAATCTTGATGCCTATTATTTCCTTTACAAGCAAGGGCTGTACAAGGTTCGCTTCGGCAATTTTCCGACCAGGGAGCTCGCCGCC
>CAZNBR010000007.1:0-33582 GCA_964571315.1 uncultured Syntrophaceae bacterium | reverse complement strand
TGGTGATAGACCTCAAAATCACCGCCGAAATGCGGATAGTCCTTCTTGATCATGTTATATCCGTGGGGGCAGGTGCAGATAATCTTCTTCACGCCGTACCCGTTCATCACGTCTATGTTCATCTGCGCCAGGGTCTGAGAGAGATACTCATTTCCACCCCTCATGGCGGAATCCCCGCAGCAGCCCTCTTCCCCACCCAGGATACCGAAGCTGATCCCGGCCTCCTTCAGGAGCTTGGCAAAGGCGATTGAAACCTTCTTGCCCCTGTCGTCAAAGGACCCGGAACATCCCACATAGAAGAGGTACTCCACATTCGGATCTTCGGCCAACGTCTTGACACCCAGATCCTTGGCCCACTCGGCCCTCAGGTGCGTCCCGATTCCCCAGGGGTTGGAGTTGTTCTCCATATTCCGATACGTCAACTGCAGTTCCGGGGAGAAATCGGCCTCCATGAGCACCTTGTACTGTCTCATGCCGGTGACCATCGGAACGTGCTCATTAAACACCGGACAGACCTCCATACAGTACATACAGTTCGTGCATGCCCACAGTTCGTGGAGATCGACAACCTCACCCACCATCGCCTTTTCCGGCTCCGGTATGACGGGCGCTTCTCCTTCTTTGGCGGCCCTCTTCGCCGCCATGACAACCGGCGCTCGCTCAAGCCAGTATTCCTTGATATCCTGATGCAGTTTCTTCGGGGACAGGGGCTTGCCCGACAGGTACGCGGGGCATCCGTCCTGGCACCGTCCGCATTTCAGACAGGCATCTGTGTTGAAGATCTGCTTCCACGTGAAATCCTCCAGCTGTCCCACGCCGAATGACTCGGCATTCTCAAAGTCGGCAATGGGCTCGAGATATCCCGTCGGCTTGAGTGATTTCATATACTGGTTGGCCGGCGCGAGGACGATATGTATCAGCTTCGAGAAGGGCAGGTACGCGATAAAACCAAAGGCGAGAAACGCGTGTATCCACCACGTCCATTTGTGAAGAATCTTGACCGTATCGTAGCTGACGCCGGTCAGGGTCTTCGCGAAGGCGTATCCCACAAAGGACCATCCGCCCCAGGTATACCCGTCCACATTGATATTCACATGCAGTCGGAACCCCTCGAGCAGAAACCCCGTTACAATAATGCCGCCTATGAGGAGCAGGACGATCGCGTCGTCCGCAACGGCGTCCGCCTTCCCCCGATAGCCGAGTCTGTCCGGTTTCTGTATATACTTTCTCAAGACCGCCAGGACAACACCGGCAAGGACGGCCAGACCGAACACCTCCATGATGAATGAAAATCCGAGATAGAAACCTCCGTTAAAGAAGGGGACGAGGAAGGGGAGATGGAAGTGGGTCGCATCGAAGGCCGCGCCGAATATAAGGACAAAGAATCCGAAGAATATGAGGGCATGAATAATGCCGGGATACGCATCCTTGAATGTCCTGATCTGGAGAAGGCCGTTGACGAGGAGGGACTTGATCCGCTCTCCCGGGTTATCGATCCTGTTTTCCGGCCGGCCGATCGCCTTCCACATCTGCCAGCGCCGGTAAAAACCATAGGCGCATATCGCCATGGCAATCGCCGCAAATATAAAAAGTATCAATTCGGATGGGAAAGGGGCATTCCAGAATACCTCTCTCCCCTCATTCCCCACAGAGTATACCTGTCCGCCGTGTGCCATGATGATATTGCCTCCATATACAAGTTTCAGATTTCTAACCCTGGTGGTTCCGTAAAAACAGAAAGGGTACCCCATCGCCCTTAACTCTTTTGCAAGCCCAACAGGATCAAATATCCCGGCACCGGCAGCATGTATTCGCGATACCGCTCAAAAAAACGGGGGTGGATACAATATCCACCCCCGTTTACCTGTTACAGGATCTTCTTCACTGCCGCGGTCAATTCGGGAACGACCTTGAAGAGGTCATCCACGATACCGTAGTCGGCCTTGGCAAATATCGGCGCCTCTTCGTCCTTGTTGATGGCGACGACATACTTTGAGGAGCTCATCCCAGCCAGATGCTGAATGGCCCCGGAGATTCCACAGGCGATATACAGATTCGGAGACACCACCTTACCGGTCTGTCCCACCTGGTCCGCCTGGGGTTTCCACCCCGCGTCAACCGCAGCCCTCGAGGCTCCCACGGCTGCGCCGAGAAGTCCGGCCAGCTCTTCAAGAATCTTGTACTCGTCGCTACCCTTCATGCCGCGCCCACCGGAGATGATGATGTTGGCCTCAGTCAGTTCGATCTTGCCGCTTGCATCCTGCTGCGTCTCAAGAACCTTGGTCTTGAGAGCGTCCGCGGGGATACCCGCGTCGAACTTCACTACCTCGCCGGCCTTGGGGTTCTCCACCGCGGCGAAGACATTCGGACGCAGGGACGCCATCTGGGGATAGCTGTCGACAACCACTTCCGCGAACACCTTGCCCGCATACATCGGTCTGACGGCAACCATCTTACCATCGGCAATCTTCAGCTCCGTGCAGTCGGAAGCCATACCGGTGGCCAGTTTCCCAACCAGACTTGCTGAAAGGTCCTTTCCCTGCACCGATGAGGCCAGAAGCAGAATGGACACATCATTTTCCTTCACAACCTTGGCAACCGCCGCGCCGTGCGCATCGGTCGTATAATCGGCAAAGATGGCGTCATCCGCCACATATACCTTGTCTACACCATATTTGGCCAGTTCCGGGGCAAGTCCCTCAACGCCGGACCCCACCAGAACCGCACTTACTTCCTCGCCCAGTTCATCAGCAAGCTTTCTCGCCGCACTGGCAATCTCGAATGAAACCTTGCGAAGGGCGCCACCTCTCTGTTCAGCAACTATCCATACACCTTTTGCCATTTTTCTATCCTCCTCTTCCCTCCGGTTAAATTACCTTGGCTTCTTCCCTCAACAACTTGGCCAGCTCAGCGGCCTTCGCAGCCGGATCATCGCCCCCGATGATCTTTCCTGGGGCCCTTCCCGGAGGGGGAGTCATCTTGATAATCTTCGCCTTCGGCTCAACGGATATACCGAGCGCCGCCGCGTCCTTCACATCGACCGGTTTCTTCTTTGCCTTCATGATCCCGGGGAGGGATGCGTACCGTGGTTCGTTCAACCCCTTCTGCGCGGTAATGACGCAGGGCATCGTGCTCTCTATGACAAGCTGCGCCCCTTCTATGGGTTTGATGGCCTTTACCTTGCCGTCCGCCACCGTAAGCCCGGTTACGATTGTGACCTGCGGAATCCCGAGCAGTTCGGCCAGGATGGAACCGACCTGAGCGGAGTCATCATCAATCGCCCTCTGTCCGCAGAAAATGATATCGGGATTGATCTCTTTTATGGCGGCTGCCAGAGCGGCTGCCGTGTTGTACTCGTCCGCCGCATCGATGGTGATATGAACCCCTTTGTCCGCTCCCATTGCGAGGGCGGTCCGGATCGTCTCCATCGCCCGCGCGGGACCGAGTGATACGACGGTCACCTCTCCGCCGTTCGCCTCTTTCAGCTTCAGGGCCCCTTCGACACCGTACTCATCATAGGGATTCATGACCCACTTGATTCCGCCCTCTTCAATACCGGAGCCGTCCGCCTTCACCTTTATCAACGCCTCGGTATCAGGGACCTGTTTTACACATGCAACTATGTTCACAATTGCCTCCTTTCACCGATGAGCACGGATGCTCTCGCTCCCCGCACCCACCTTCTGTTATTTTTCATATCCTTTCATCCTCTCCCCGCTGGCGGGGAGAGGATGAAAGGATATCGCTACAGCCGGTTTTTCACAATATCCTCAACAACGGAGGGATCAGCCAGGGTTGAGATGTCGCCCAGGTTATCGACATCGTTGGCCGCAACCTTCTTCAAGATCCTGCGCATGATCTTTCCGCTCCTGGTCTTGGGAAGAGCGTCCGCCCACTGTATCTTCTCAGGAGTCGCGATCGGGCCGATCTCTTTGCGCACGTGAGCAACCAGTTCCTTCATCAGTTCAGGAGTCTTCTCAACGCCGGTATTCACCGTGACATAGGCGTAGATCGACTGTCCCTTCAACTCGTGCGGATACCCGACAACGGCCGCTTCCGCCACTTTTGGATGCTTGACCAGGGCAGATTCGACTTCCGCCGTTCCCATCCTGTGCCCGGAGACGTTGATAACGTCGTCGATACGACCCGTTATCTGATAGTAGCCGTCGGCATCCCTTCTCGCGCCGTCACCCGCCACATAGTAACCGGGGAACTGCTCGAAGTAGGTTTCCTGGAATCTCTTGGGGTCGCCGTAGACGCCTCTCATGAGACCCGGCCAGGGTTTCTTTATGACGAGAGCGCCCGACGCAACGGTATCTGTCAGTTCCTTGCCTTCATCGTCCAGGAGGGCCGGCAAGACACCCATGAAGGGCACCGTCGCCATGCCCGGTTTAGTGGGTATGGCACCGGGGAGGGGGGTGATCAGGATGCCGCCCGTTTCGGTCTGCCAAAAGGTATCGACGATGGGGCATTCGCCTCGTCCGATAAGGTTGAAGTACCAGTTCCACGCCTCGGGGTTGATCGGCTCACCCACCGTCCCGAGAATCCTGAGAGACGAGATGTCTGCCTTCTTGACCCAGTCATCCCCCTCTTTGGCGATGGCACGGATGGCGGTCGGAGCGGTATAGAAGATGTTGACCTTGTATTTCTCAACGATCTTCCAGAATCGGCTTATGTCGGGATAGTTGGGAACCCCTTCGAACATGACCGAGGTTGCGCCGTTGCACAGCGGCCCGTAGACGATGTAACTGTGTCCCGTAACCCAGCCCACATCGGCGGTACACCAGTAGATATCACCCTCGTGATAGTCAAAGACCATCTTGTGGGTATAGGCCACATAGGTGAGATACCCGCCCGTGGTGTGCATAACACCCTTCGGCTGTCCCGTTGACCCGGAGGTATAAAGGATAAAGAGAGGATCTTCCGCATCCATCCACTCCGGCTCGCAGTCGGCACTAACCTTTGCCATCTCATCATTCCACCAGAGGTCCCTTCCTTTGGTCCATTCGCATTTGATCTTGTCTCCCACGCGATTGACAACGATCATCTTTTCAACCGAGGGGCATTCCTTCAACGCGGCGTCGGCACTGGTCTTCTGGGGGATCGCCTTCGCTCCGCGGAAAGTGCCGTCGCACACTACAAGAAGTTTGGCCTCACTGTCCTGAATCCTGTCCTGGAGGGCGTCGGAGGAAAATCCGCCGAAGACGATACTGTGGATGGCCCCGATACGCGTACAGGCCAGCATCGCAATCGCCAGTTCCGGAACCATCGGCAGATAGAGACATACCCGGTCCCCCTTCTTGATCCCATGGGCCTTGAGGACATTGGCGAATTTGCAGACCTGCTCGTGGAGATATTTGTAGGTAAGACCCTTCGCTTCGCCAGGCTCGTTTCCTTCCCACTGAATGGCCACCTGATCGCCCCGTTTTTCAAGGTGTCTGTCGAGGCAGTTATAGGAAACATTCAGCTTGCCGCCTTCAAAGTACTTGATATAGATGGGGCCCTTGCGCATATCGAAGTTGTAGTCCTCGACTTTGTTCCACTTCTTGAACCAGGTTACATACTCATCAGCTATCTCGCTCCAGAAACCCTTGGGGTCTTCAATAGAACGCTTGTAGAGCTTCTCATACGCCTCTTTACCCTTGATATGGGCCTTTGCTTTTACCCCTTCAGGTACAGGATAAATTTCCTTCAATTCTACCTTTGCTTCCGCCATTGCTTTGCTACCTCCATTTATTGTTTTCTGTAAGATACACCTATGGGTTTTCTGTAAGATACACCATCCGGCTCAGTAATTCCATCCCTATTCCGACCGGAGAAGCCCGCCACAATCCAGGATTCGCCACTGGAGAGCAACCCAAGGTCAGAATATGACTAAAGGTCATTTGGCTGAGTGAGGTAATCAAAAAATGGGAAGTATGTCAAGGAAAAAAACTCAAGACCCCTCGACCAGACAATTACATCTTGACAAACAGTTCAAATTATGGTGAAAGATGCAGCTTACCATATTGAGAGAGGCTTTCGCTGATGAAAAAGAACCTGACAAAATTGAGCAACATCAAAAGAAAAAGAACGCACGGTTTCCGCGCCCGAATGGCAACGCGGTGGGGGAGGCAGGTGTTGAATAGAAGAAGGGCAAAGGGAAGGAAACGGCTTGCAGTCTGACCCTCTACGCAAAGGGCGATGCACATAGAGTGCCTTTCAGCGGCGGGGATGTACACCGAATCGCATGAAGAAACTATCCTTCGGAAAAAAGGAACGAGTACGCAAGAGGACAGAGTACCTAAACATATACCGAAGGGGGGGGCGGGTTCACTCAAACAGTTTCACTGTCATACTGAGCCCCAATCCATCGGGGGAAAAGAGGCTTGGAGTAGCGGTCAGTAAAAAGGTAGGAAACGCGGCAAAGAGAAACAGGATCAAACGCCTTTTAAGAGAGTTTTTCAGATTGAACAAAGACGGGCTGCCTGATTCAAAAGACATGGTGATAATAGCAAAAAAAGATGTCTCTTCGCTCAAGTACCAGGATGTATGCCTGGAGTTGGCGGACCTTTTGAAAAAAAAGTAATGCCCATGCGGATCTTGGAAGATGTTTTAATCTCTTTCATACGGTTTTACCAGGTAGCCATATCTCCCTATTTTCCTCAGCGTTGCCGTTTCTATCCTACGTGCTCTGAATATGCCATAACTGCCATCCAGCACTATGGACCTTTCAGGGGAATCCTTCACGGGTTTCTGCGCATACTCAGGTGTAATCCTTTCCACCCCGGTGGATACGATCCAGTAAAATAGTCAACCATGGAGGTCTTTAATGGACAAGAGGACACTTCTCGCCGTTGTCCTGTCATTAGCGTTATTGATGGGATACCAGTATTTTTTTCCGCAATCCCGGCCACTTACACCGGTTAAGCCCGTTCAGAATGCCGGGGAGGCAGATGTCCGGGGTCAGGTGAGCACCGGCGATCAGGCCACCCAAAAGGCGCCGGTCATTGAACATCAGAAATCACTGGTCAAAAAAGACGAAGACAAAGGGACCGGCAAGGATGTTGTCGTAGCGGGGGCCCTGTATACGGCCATTTTCAATTCCCGGGACGCGGGACTGAAATCTTTCAAGCTGAACGGGTATCGTGAGGATCTAAAGAAAGATTCAGCTTTGGTAGAGATGGTGGGCATTGGCCAAGGCACAAAATATCCTCTCGCCGCAACCTTTCCGGAATCGAGCATCAATATCCCCGCCGATGTCCTATACGAGGCAAGTGCGGACTCGATAGATTTCACCCATGCTGCAGGTGGGAAAGATCTGGTCTTTTCCTGGTCATATCCGGGGGAGATCAGGGTGGACAAGGTCTATACGTTTTATCCTGACAGATACTCCTTTGATCTTGAGGTCAAGGTGACCAACCTGTCGGACGACACCATCAGACAGCAGGCCCTCCTCACCTGGAACCAGTATGCTGATCCTGATGACAAGGGGAGCAAATACAGTCACGACGGGCCCATCTCATACGTAAAAAACAAGACCGTTCCGGAGAAGATCAAGAAACTGGGGGAGAAAAAGTTTAGCGACCCTGATGTGTCATGGGGAGGATTCGAGTCGAAATACTTCATAGCAGCCATGATACCGGAGCAGCCCTCCCTCACACGGTTTGTCGTCTCCAAGGATTCCGGCAACATGGTCTTTACCGATCTCGAAGGGCCTAAAACCATCATCCCTCCCGGTCAGTCGGGTGCGTTCAGGTATACGCTGTATCTCGGCCCGAAGGACTATGCCCAGCTGCAGGCACAGGGTGTCGGTCTTGAAAACTCCATAGACTTCGGATCGTGGGTAAAGTGGCTTGCCCTGCCACTCCTCAAGGCACTCAAGTGGATCGTCACCTATGTCCACAACTACGGGGTCGCGATCATTATCCTTACCATACTGGTCAAGATCATCTTCTGGCCGCTCGGGAATGTGAGCTACCGATCCATGAAGGCGATGCAGAAACTCCAGCCCCAGATGAAGCAGCTTCAGGAGAAACACAAAAACGACAAGGCCCAACTGCAGAAGGAAACGATGGCCCTTTACAAATCGAACAAGGTAAACCCGATGAGCGGGTGTCTCCCCATGGTGATCCAGCTCCCCGTCTTCTTCGGCCTGTACCGGGCACTGCTCTACTCCATAGAGCTGCGTCATGCCCCATTCGTTTTCTGGATACAGGATTTGTCGGCCAAGGATCCGTACTACATAACCCCCATTATCATGGGCGCAACCATGTTTCTCCAGCAGAAGATGAGTCCGGCACCGGGAGGAAACGAGATGCAGGCGAAGATGATGATGTGGATGCCTGTTGTCTTTACCTTTCTCTTTCTCAATTTCCCATCGGGGCTGGTCATTTACTGGTTATTCAACAACGTCCTCAGCATCGGTCAGCAGTACTACATAAACAAGCGGAGCTCCTGACATGAGGTAACAGACATGAAAGATGTGCTAGAGATAGAAGAAAAAACAATAGATGAAGCCATACAAAAAGCCTGCGACGCTTTTAACGTCCCGAGAGAGAAGCTGGATATAGAGATACTTTCCGAAGGGTCAACAGGATTTCTGGGAATTCTGGGAGCAAGAATGGCCCGTATCAAGGCACGAATCCTGTCCATTGACATGAACATGGACACCACAATGGAAGAAGAAACGTCAGAGGGTGCCTCGAACGACGAAGAAACCGCCCTCGAGGCACAGGCGTTTGTTGAAGGTATGCTCTCGCGTATCGGGTTTGACTTTCCCGTTACGGTGAAGCCAAACGGAGAAGACTATATCGCCCTCAACATTCAGGGTGACGGGGGCGGCCTGCTCATAGGGAGGGGGGGACAGACCCTGGACGCCATACAGTACCTCACCAACAAGGTGCTGCACAAGAACGGAAACGGCGGAAAAAGGATCATCCTGGATACGGAAAATTACCGGAAGAAGAGGGAAAAGAGCCTGTCGGCCCTGGCCGAGAAACTGGGGGAAAAGGCCAAGAGGACGAAGAAAGCCGTTACGGTCAATCCAATGACCGCGCATGACCGCAGGATCGTACACATGGCACTGCAAAACGACAGGGATCTGACCACGCACAGCCGCGGAGAGGGACCCTTCAGAAAAATCATCATCGTCCCCAAAAAAGGCGGCAAGACACAGTCCTGACACGGGACGCCGGAAGTTATGCCATGCTGGCACACGACGACACGATAGCGGCCATAGCCACGCCACCCGGTGTTGGGGGTATCGGTATTGTGAGGGTGAGCGGCCCGGGCGCTGAGAAGATCTGCCGGGCCCTGTTCAAATCACCGGCCGTCGCGGGTCCCCTGAAAAGCCACCACCTCTACCATGGCGACATCATATCACCCGAAACAGGCGGCGTCATCGACGAGGTGCTGATCGCCCTGATGAAAGGTCCTCATTCCTACACGGGAGAGGATGTCCTGGAGATACACTGTCACGGCGGGCACCTTATCCTGCAGGCGGTCCTGAACGAAGTCATCAAGGGGGGAGGCCGGCCCGCCGAGCCGGGGGAGTTTACCAAAAGGGCCTACCTCAACGGCCGCATGGACCTGTCGCAGGCGGAAGCCGTCATGGACCTGATCACCGCGCGGACAGCCCGGGGCCTCGCCCTCGCCATCTCCGGCCTCAAAGGCAGACTGTCGGAAAAACTGCAATCTATACGCTCCGATCTGATCGGTATACTCTCCTCTCTCGAATCCTCGATAGACTTCAATGAAGAAGATATCTCCCCCTCCTCCGAGCCCATCGCACCCGACAATATAGAGGATATCATCACCCGTATCACCGGCATCCTCGCGACCTACCAGGAGGGAAAGCTCTTCAGGAACGGCCTGACCGTGGTCATCACGGGGAGACCCAACGTGGGAAAATCGAGCCTCCTCAACAGGCTCCTCGGCGAGCGGCGAGCCATCGTCACCCCCATCCCGGGAACCACACGGGACTTTATCGAGGAAACCATCAGCATCGGGGGAATCCCCGTAACACTGACCGATACGGCGGGGGTCAGAAAATCCGCGGAGGCCATAGAACAGGAGGGAATAGCCTTTGTATGGGAAAAGGCCCTGGCGGCGGACATGGTTATTATCCTCATCGACGGGAGCGCCCCCCTGACGGAGGAGGATGTCGAGGTCATAGACCGGAACCGGGAGAAGCAGGTGGTACTGGCCGTCAACAAGTCGGACCTTCCGCACCAGGTAACCGATGCCCAGCTCGGCGAGCTGATGCCCGGCGTGGAGCCGCTCTGGATATCCGCGAAATACGGGGACGGCATTCCCGAACTGAAGGAACGGATCGCTGCGACGGCGGCGGGCAGCAGGGACGATACGGGATCGGACGTTATCCTGGCCAACCTCCGGCACAAGACCGCCCTTGAGAAGACCGCGGCATCCCTTGCAGCGGCACACGCCATCCTCTCCCGCGGCAATTTCCCGGAACTGGCCGCCTTCGATCTGAAAGAGGCCCTCGACCACCTGGGCGATATCGCCGGAGAGACGACAGCCGAAGACGTCCTCGACAGGATCTTTTCAACGTTCTGCGTCGGGAAATAGAGAGTTTTTGTTACCCATACATAAAGGATACAGGGTCATGGAAAAATATATCCACGAAGACTTGAACGAAGAAGTCCACTCCATCTCGGGTTACTATCTGTACATCGAGGAAGGGACCCTCTCCTTCAAGGGGAGAAACGTCCTGTATCTGTCAGGGGTTGGGGTCGTTGACAACTCCTGCTGCGGCGCGGGAGGTTGTCCCTTCGTCAGGGTACCGGGCTATGTCGTCTCCTGGAAAGACAAAACGGACGCGGCGGGCCGTGCCGTCACCACGGTCGAGCCGGTAACGGATGAGGCAGACAAAAAAGAGATACAGCGGCTCCTCGACAGCAGGTACCCCTACTCACAAATCAGCTTTTAGCCTCGCGTAAAAGATTTGCACTGGTTTTCTGTTTGTTGATTTCTTCCTGAAGTGATAAGCCAGCATCGGAGGCCTAATTTCCGGGGACATCCTATTCTCAGAAGAAAGAAGGCAATAATATGTATGCTACTCCCCTGATTTTCCCCATGGAAAAAATCTCTCTATGCAATCGCCCGGCGGACGGCGTTCTTTTATTCCTTGACATGAGTCACCATTTAAACGATTGTATGCACCACTATCTTTCACCTCGGCACTTTAAATTCAAACCAGGTAATGAAGAGGACAACATATAGTTTTGATGAAGCAACATCGTTTTTTTTATGGATGGGTTATTGTCGGTCTGTCCTTTGTTAATCTCGGAATCATATTTGGAATCTGGTATTCATTTTCCGTTTTCTTTATTCCAATACTCGAGGAGTTTGGCTGGAGCCGGGCGGCAACGGCCGGCGTCTTTTCATGCTTCATGCTTGTTCATTCCGGTTCGGCAGTTATCATCGGATCGTTCCTTGATCGTTTCGGGGCCCGTATTGTGATCCCCCTGGGGGCATGTATTGTAGCGCTCGGCCTTTTTGCATCGAGCCGGATTCACGCGCTGTGGCAGTTCTATCTATGGTACGGAGTCCTCACACCTGTGGGTGTCTGCGCTATCGGCTTTATTGCCCATGGAATTATCCTGCCGAAGTGGTTTAACAAGAAGCGTGGACTGGCAATCGGCATCGCCATGGCGGGTATCGGCCTCGGGATGCAGATACTCGTTCCGGCGGCTCAATTCACCATTACTCACCTCGGCTGGAGAATCGCATACTGCGTCCTGGCAGGTTTTATTCTGATCACGGTCCTGCCTTTAAACATCTTCTTACAACGAAACAGTCCCCAGGAAATCGGTCAGAATCCCGATGGAGCAAGCTCCGGGGAGATGGCGGATACTCTGCCGAAAGAAGCCGGACAGCCAGAGGCCCCTCGAACCTGCCCGCCCAGAATATGGACAATCCATGAATGCCTGCGCTCAAAACAATTCTGGTTCCTTTTTTCCGCCTTCTTTTTTACTCCCCTGGCAGTCCAGGGTACCCTCATTCATCAGGTTGCCGGTGTCGTTGACAAGGGATTCTCCGCCGCCCAGGGGGCGTTTTTCTTCGGTCTTGCGGGGATGGCGGGATCGGTGGGGAAAATATTTTTCGGATGGCTTTCGGATAGAATCGGTCGCGAAATAGCCTTTGGGACCGGGCTGGGGTGCGCCTTTCTGGGGATTCTCAGCCTGATGATGCTGCAACCGGAGTACCCGTATCTGCTCTACGGATATGCCATCCTTTTCGGGCTCGGATACGGATCGATCGCCCCCATTATCCCGTCACGTGCTGCCGACCTCTTTCTAGGCCCGCACTTTGGGAGAATACTGGGGGTGCTGTCGATCGGGGGCGGCATCGGCGGAGCGCTTGGCGTCTGGTTGAGCGGAAAGATTTACGATATCACAGCAAGTTATAACACCTCTTTTATGATCTCGTTGATATCATTGGTTCTTGCTGTTATTCTTTTCCGGCTTGCCGGAACGCCGGTAGTGCATAAAAAAGAATCCGCCACATCAGTGTAGGAAAACCCGGGCGGCAGAGCATATAACAGCGTTTCCGGTGTTATGAAGTCGACTGTTTTATCTGAGTACACCCTTAGTTGCGGGTGTCCTTCCATGGCCTCCTTACCTTCTTCGGTATCAGACCCTGTTGAAACCGGATGTGATTCCACAGCCAACTCCCCTAAAGACTCCTTTCGCGTATCACATATTCTTAGCGGCTTCCTCGCGAAGCACCATCTTGAGAACCTTTTGCATTGAATTTTTGGGAAGCGAATCCCGAAACTCCACCACCGTCGGCTTTTTATAGCTCGCCACCCGGTCGCGGCAGTACTCGATAATTTCTTCTTCCGTCGCCTGTGCCCCTTTTTTGAGAACAAGGACCGCCTTGACGATTTCACCCCAGTACTCATCAGGCACCCCGATAACAGCAGCTTCTTCAACTTCCGGATGTTTATGCAGAAAGGCCTCGATTTCCACCGGATAGATATTTTCACCTCCCCGGATAATCATGTCTTTCTTCCTGCCACTGAGATACATATATCCGTCTTCATCCATGCTGGCCAGATCCCCCGTATGCAGCCATCCGCCCTTCATCGTTTCTGCCGTTGCCTGCTCATTTCTCCAGTACCCCTTCATTACTCGTGGACCACGAGCGACAATCTGGCCTACTTCACCTCGTGGAAGTTCTTGATCGTTATCGTCGACAATGCGTGCCTCGCTCCCTTCGATCGCGTGTCCAATTCCTGAAAGTCGGTGGGTCTTTTTTTCAATCGTTATCCTCATCCCCTTCGAGATTGTGATCCTCAGGTTCAAGGACCGATACGATACCAGTAGTTTCGGTCATGCCGAAAAAGTTGGTAAAGTCGGCATGAAGGACTTGTTTGGCCCATAGAAGCAGGGTCAACGGCATCGGTGATGCCCCGTAGCCGATTCTGGTAAGAGAATATCCCGCTTCACAAAATCGGGGTGATCAAGCACGGCCTTAAGCATGGTGGGTACCAGGTAGGTCGCATTGACCTTCTCTTTTTCAACGATTTTCAGGAAGACCCCCAGATCGAAGGCGGGCAGAATGATCAGCGTATCGCCCCGATAAAGGGGAAACATGATGCTGGAAATACCGGCGATGTGGTACATGGGAACATTAATCAATCCCGTCTCCGGTCCAACGGAGTCCGCATTGTTTAGGGAAGTCAAAAGGTTGGCGTGGGTTATCACCGCCCCTTTGGGTAACCCCATCGTGCCGCTTGTGTAGATAATGCAGGCGCCGTCATCATCGTCCCTGGGAACGGACAAAAGGGGTTCCTTCGATTGTGATGATAGTGTCGTTTCATAGTTCTCTGTACCCGGCTTGTCTTTTCCCATACAGAGGATATGTTCTACGGATGGAGTGTATCATTTCAACATACCGGTCACCAACGATCAGAACCTTGGCCTCGGAATTATTGAGAATGTATTTTGTTTCTTCCCCCTTTAACCTGAAATTCAATGTCACGATAATGGCGCCAATCTTTTCTATGGCGTAAACCATCTCCGCAAACTGAAAGCAGTTGACCTGAAATATTGCTACGCGATCGCCTGGATTGACGCCAATCCCAACAAAATACCGGGCAAGCTGACTAGCCCTCTCTTCAACCTGACGAAAGGTCAAGCGATGGGCCCCTTCAACTATGCACACTTTATCGGCATAATCCCTGCATATCTTCTCAACATTTGCGGCTACATTCATAATACACTCCCTTGGTTGATCTCCCTGCGAAATATGGTCAGAAAACCACTTTTATTGGAAGATGTCCATTTTTTTCGTGATAACGATATGATAAGGAAACGGTCAGTTATTTTTACTGATCGGGCCGGGTTATACAAGGGCAAAGAAATCAGCATCCAAATTTTTCAGATATTCATTTACTGTACGTAACAAAATTGCCGAATCGGTTATTATAAACAGCTTGCCAATATCATAACCTCTCAAATACCTCATTTGTGGAGACTTCAAACGGTATCGGCGAGCGGGGGGGGGGGATAGCAAAAAATAGTTGCTGTTTTAGTCCATGATAATTTTTCAGGCCGGTCATTTTGGACTTGAAAATTAACTAGTTAAAAATCGATAGAAAAGTAACAGTATAGTTGTCGCGGTTCTCGCGCTCCTATTCTTGTTTCACATCATTATCGGCGCGTCAACAAATCGGATCGGATGCGTTCCGGATAATCTCACCGCGACCCTTGATGCAGATACCTTAACCGAGAGTATAGTGCTTAGTCAGATACGTCCGCAAAGGACGATGTTGAGGAAACACATCTATAGAGTTACTCAGGTAGGTTCGCACATAAAGGGGGTGCCACGATGAATAAAATGAAGATCCTCGTTTATCTGGGATGTCTTGCGCTTCTTATCATAAGTGGGTGTACGCAGGATTTCGCGGACGTCAAGGCAAAAAAGGGTGGCTTCGTCGGATCGGAGGTATGCGGCAAATGCCATGACAAGATCGCGCCTACCTGGAAGACAACCCCTCATTCCATGGTCATTCAGCCCGTAACCGGCCCGGATGATCCGGTAAACCTCGGCGACTGGGAAACAAAGCCTGATTTCGCCGTGAAACACAAAGACGGTGCCGTCGCCACCGTGACCGACCTTGGAGCCCTGAAAAAAGAAAAGATCATGCTGATTCATGGCGTCCTCTGGAAGCAGCGATATATTTACGATACCTGGGAGGTACAGAAGCTCCAATGGAATATTGCCGATACCGTCTGGGCCTCCTATAACTACACCGATCCCAAGGGCCCCAACTGGAAGGAAAGCTACTCGTACTGCCACGTAACCGGTTTCCAGCACGAAGATTACTCCTGGGCGGAGCTGAGCATCGGGTGCGAGGCCTGCCATGGCCCCGGAGAAAAACATGTCAGGACAACGGGAGAGGAGCGGGCAAACACCATCCATAACCCGGCAAGACTGCCTTGGCACCTTGCCTCTGATATCTGCGGGCAATGTCATACCAGGGGCATAACGCCGGACAAAAAGTACAGCTATCCCTCAGGATACCAGGTAGGCAAACGCCTCGTCCCCAGCATGTTCAGCGTTGTCGGGTATGATGACAGGAACTCCTGGTAGCCTTCCGGAGCGGTGAAGCAGCATCGGCAGCAGTATCCTGAGTGGATAACATCAAAGCATTATCAGGCCGGGGTCTCCTGTACCGACTGCCATACCGCTCATGGCACGGCCAACCGTTTTTCAACCCGCGCTACCGGCAACAATCTGTGTGTCGGATGCCACTCCAATATCAGCACAGACCCCGTATACGGCCATGCCCCCATCAAGGATGCGCCTCAACACAGCAATTGTATAGCCTGCCACATGTCTGCAACCGGCAAGAGCGCCACTGTGGGCGACGAACATACCCATACGTTCAGGGTTATTCCTCCCCAGGCAACCATTGATCTGGGGGAGGGAGACCTCGCGAAACAACCGAATTCATGCAACCTGTGTCACTATCACGCCAAGCACTCCCCGAAAGTGCTGCAGGCTCGGCTGAATAACGCGCGCAAAGAACTGGAGATCATGAAGTAGTCAATGCGTGCCCATGGGGCATAAACATTGCCCCGCTGTACGTAACGTCGGAAGGCACAGGGCGGATCATGAGAAAAGACGGGTGGATCGCCATAACCCTTATTATCATACTGATCGTGGCTGCAGTATCCGCAGCCGCGATTATGTACACGTCAACACCTTGATTCTGCTCCTCCTGCCATATCATGGAGACACGGTAAGTCTCCTGGAAATATTCAGACCACGCCGATTTCACCACCTGTCTCTCCTGTCACGCCGAACCGGGGCTGGTGGGAGAGATAAAGGCCCACCTTGCCGGCAGCCGATACCTCTATTCATTCCTGAGGGGGCGCGTCAGCCGGGCGATTCTTCTGGCCGAGGTTCCCAAACGAAAACTGCTTCAAGTGCCATGAGAAGGCACAGCTGCCGGTGAAGGCCCGCTCGGCCATGACGCTCTGTCAGAGATACCATCAACAGGGGACGTCGGCCTTTCTTGCCTGCGCCACCTGCCATCCTTTAGGCCCCTCGGCCCCCGCTTACATGGAACCCGTCATGATGGGAAAAAAGAGAATTAAATAGATGAAATTATGAGAGTGCTTTTTCCGTTCAAATACTGTCCCCTGCCCTCAATCTCGATATGGTCCATACTCCGGGGCAAGATCACCGAACGCTCGATTTGAGTGGCAGTCGTAGGAGGTGCGGGGGTGAAATGAAAAATAGTCTCTGTTGTTGTTCACCATTTCAACCATTTTAGTTTCTCCTCACCCCTCTGTGTTCGCTAGAGACCTGGTAGAACGTGATACCATAACATCTGATTTCGGATTTTCCAATTTCTCCTTCAGGACCAGTGCGATGCCTTTGGCAGCAGCCTCCGGATTCTGCCCTACTTTATAGTTGGCCGTAACGACAATCAATGTATCGGCCTTTTCCACCCCTATAACTTTCATCGAGACACTTTGAACAACTGTATTCATCCTTCCCACTCCGAGCATACCGAACGAGCTGTGCTGTGCGACCGTAACATTCCCCGTTACGATTGCCTGCACCCCCAAGGCCCTTCCAGCCGCTACTACATTATGCGTGCTGTAACCCGTTTTGGCCAAATTACTTAATGTGGATTTTTTGAGTTTGCTTGCGTCACATATCAGGAATCCAACCTTCGTTAATTGAATGCTCAGGTTGTCTCCCACGACTGCTTTGAGATCACCGATCTTTCCGGATGAGGAGATATCGCTTTCCTGCCCCAGTAATATGGCAATGCGTTTAATCTTTTGTAATTCTTTGTCGGTAACACCCGCTGCCACCGTTGCGCTGATCTCTGCTTTTTCAACAGACTGATATGCCATTGCGCCGAGCTGGATTGCGGTTATGGGGACGGAAAGTAAGGTTAATGTTTGGACACAGCCACAGAGGGGAAATAAAACAATTGCATAGAAAAGACCGAAACTTACCCGTTTTTTAACAAGTTTCATGGGTCCTCTCCTTTTAACAATGTCTGATTGCATTGTCAGTACATCCGGCAGCAAGTAATAACCAATTCATATAATCATTTTTCGTAACACTCATTTCTTATATTTAAGACTAAGGGTTTTGATACAAGCTATACAGAGAACTAAGGATGAGCGCAATGAACTGCATCACACCTTTTAGGTGAAACCCCCTTTCCTGCAATTGGATGAGTTTTGAAAATTGATTTTTGAAGATTTGATTGATTGCTTCCTGAATTCAACCATCCGATAATTTTAAAAGACCTTCATCATTTCAATCGGAAATGCATGACGATCATCTTTATCGGTACCCTGAACTCTCCTGGAATCAATACTTCTATCATGAAGGGCACACGCAATCATAACGCATCGTGAAAAAAAGGCGTGCGGGAGAGGTCTGCCTGAATTGTGCTCAAAAATTCCTTCTTGACGGGTGAGCAGACCAAAAAGCAAGCCGATTCCTCAAGAGGGTGGACACTGCGATACATCCCTTTGACACATCCTTTTCTCGGTCGTCGGCGCCGCACCCCACATATGGGGGTCAATATTCCCTTGACATGCAAGATCGTTATTCCTATATTTCCTCCCATCAGAGCAATGTCTTATCAAAAAAATGCTGAAGCACGCGAAGCATCCGACCGCATACCGAAGGGTGCCTGTCCGCGGGTTTCCATCCGCACGGAAGCGTTGGATTGCGACTATCAATGGCTAGAGGCCCATCACAGGTACACGCGAATGGTCCATTTCAGGGAAGGATGGCGCAGTCATCCTTGGCGGTGGTTTTTTGCCTCTTGTGTGATGCAGGAAAGGCATCTTCCTCCGACAGCCACGCCAACCCCGATCAAACGGAGGCGCGTTCTTAAAACAGAAATAACCTGTTGGCCCCTGCCGAGCTCAGCGGTAAGATCCGCTGAGCACACCGTGACTCGGTGTCTATCGGGCCTGGCGCTCAAGAGCGGAGGAGAATGATCGATTTAATACCTGCAAACCATCGAATACTGCCAGATAGAGTTAAACGTTGGCTGATTTTTATACTTGCCTGCCTGCTGTTTTTACTCTCCCAGTTTTATCGCGCGTCGGTGGCGGTGATCTCCCCGGATCTGATTCAGGAGCTGGCCACCGACACGCGCCAACTCAGCTTGATTTCAGCCGCTTTTTTTTATGCCTTTGCCTTGACGCAGATCCCGATCAGCATGTATCTGGACGGCATCGGACCGCGCATATCCATGACAGCGCTCTCACTGATCGCCGTGACCGGCGCGATCGTCTTTGCCGTCGGTCATTCGGTGACCGCACTGGTGACAGGTCGGGTTTTGATGGGGATCGGCATGGCCTGCAACCTGATGGGAACCCTCAAGATCATCACCCTCTGGTTTACACCCAGGCATTTTGCCACATTGTCCGCCCTGGTCGTTTCAACAGGCACTCTTGGCAGCCTGATTGCCGCAACACCATTGGTACTGATGGCCCAGGCCATGGGTTGGCGGAATTCATTTTTGGTGATCGGGGCAATCAATCTGTTTCTGGCGTTTCTCTTTTACAGCATTGCCCGGGACCGTCCCAGCTCATCGATTATCCAGGATGTTCCCCGAGCGGCATCCACGCAACTCAGCGAAATTGCGCGCAGCCTCCACCATCTGTTCAAGGAGAAAGATTACTGGATCATTTCACTGGGCACCTTTTGTCGTTATGGCATTTTCGCCGCCGTTCAATCCCTTTGGGCCGGCCCTTTCCTGATCCATGCGCTCGGCCTTACGGCGGTATCAGCGGGAAATTTGCTTGTATTGATGAGCATCGGTATCGTCATCGGCAGTCCCTTATCCGGCTGGCTTTCCGATACGGTATTGAGGAATAGAAAGAGGGTTATCGTCTCTGGACTGATCGCGATGGGTGTCATTCTGGTTATTTTGACGAGGTTGTCGTCCGGGACCGGTATGAACGTTTTGGGCATCCTGTTTTTTGCTTTTGGTTTTTCCACCAGTGCCGGGGGGATCATGTATGCCCATATCAAGGAACGGATGCCGCCCGAAAGCGCAGGGGCCGCCATGACCGGCATCAATTTTTTCACCATGACCGGGGTCGCCGTATTTTTGCAGGGCCTGGGCAGCATGATGCAGTATCTGCATCCTGAAGACTCCCTGGGCAATGCTGCGTTTATCGTTGCCTTTCTTTTCTGCGCCGTCTGCCTGGGGATCACCACTATTTTCTATCTGTTTACGGTTGAAACCCTTGGAAAAAAGAAGTGATTCCCATAAAACATGAATCTGAATCGGCGGAATACCGCCTTTGTCCACTCGCAACTACATAGTAGGTTGTTACGATCAAAGCACTTTTGACTTTCTGGGTTGCAAATATCCCATTATACAGGGGCCTATCGGCGAACTGAACGATCCGCAACTGGTGGCGGCCGTGTCCGAGGCTGGTGCCTTTGGTATGCTAGCGCTGGGCTTCGTCACCGCTCTGGAAAAAGTAAGGCAGATGATCGCCGAGGTGCGGGCGCTGACCGATAAGCCTTTCGGGGCGAATCTGATGGTCGCCATAAACCCCCTCAACGATGGATTCTCGAAATCCTGACCGAAGCCGGTATCCGAACGGATTTCTTTCCACCCAATAGTCCCCGTATTCCGCGCCAGACTTCGACATTATGACGATACCGTTCCGAGCCGAGATCAGAGTCCGTGGAATGGACCTCACATTGATCATTGGTAAATCAGACCCCGAGACAAGGACTTATTCCTGTACTACACAATCAACATAGGTCAGGAAAAGTAGCTGATTTCAAAAGGTAAAGATCATCTGATGGACTACATTCCATTTGACATCTTAATGGGTGTCAGATAGGTTTCAAATAGTTAAATGACTTATATAATATACAATCCATCTTCTATCCAACCAGCAACATTTGTCATTACTGGGAGGCATCAGATGAAAGATCAATCCAGAACAAATCAAGAACTCCTCGAAGAGATATCCGCCCTAAAGCAGAAAATGCAGGCACTGGAACAATCTGAATCAGGGCGCGCGCAGGCTAAAGAGGCGTTAACCAAGAGTGAGGAGAAATTCCGCAAGGCCTTTTATACCAGCCCTGATTCCGTAAATATCAACCGTCTCGAAGACGGCTTGTACGTCTCAATTAATCCGGGATTTACCATGATCATGGGGTATACGGAAAAGGACGTCGTCGGAAAGACATCAATAGAATGTAACATCTGGGACAATATCGAGGACCGGCAGCGGCTGATCGCCGGACTGGAAAAGGATGGGAGAGTCACCAACCTTGACGCTGCCTTTCGAGCAAAGGATGGCGATATCCGATATGGTTTGATGTCGGCCTCCATCATCGATCTTGAGGGTGTTCCCCATATTCTCAACATCACCCGGGACATTACTGATCGCAAGAAGGTGCAGGAGGCCCTCAGGGAAAGCGAAAGCAAATATCGCCTGCTGGCCGATAATGTCAATGACGTCATTTTCGTTCTTGATATGGACATGCATTACTCCTATGTCAGTCCCTCCATAAAAATCCTGAGGGGATATGAGCCGAAAGATGTATGGAATCAATCAGCTTTTGAGACATTGACGCCTTCCTCTTTGGAGGCGGCCATGAAGACCCTGGCCGAGGTCATGGAACTCGAGAAAACTAACCATAATGAGTTGTCCCGGACGCTTCAACTGGAAATGGTGCGAAAAGATGGGACAACCGTGTGGACCGAGGTGAAGCTTTCCTTTATCAGAGATGAAAATCAGCAACTGGTTGGCATACTGGGTGTAACCCGTGATATCAGCGAGCGCAAGAAGGCGGAAGAACAACTTCAACACACCCTTAACACGCTCAGGGAGGCGGTTAGCACGACCATTCGGGTCATGATATCCGCAATGGAGACAAGGGATCCCTATACAGCCGGTCACCAGATACGTTCTGCCGATCTTTCCCGCGCCATTGCCACCGAGATGGGATTTTCACCGGACAGGGTCGAGGGCATCCGCATGGCCGCGTCCATCCATGACATTGGGAAATTGTCGGTCCCCGCAGAGATATTGTCTAAGCCCACAAAGCTGTCGGATCTCGAGTTCTCCCTGATTAAAGAACACTCCCGGAGTGGATATGAAATTCTGAGGAATGTGGAATCACCCTGGCCCCTGGCGGAGATTTCCTACCAGCACCATGAACGAATGGATGGCTCGGGTTATCCCAGAAATCTGAAGGAAGAAGAAATTATCATGGAGGCACGCATTCTCGCCGTTGCCGACGTAGTGGAAGCCATGACATCACACAGACCCTATCGTCGTGGCTTGGGCATTGATCTAGCTCTGGATGAAATCGAGCAGAACAGAGGAATCTTATACGACCGTACTGCCGCAACTGCCTGTTTAAGATTATTTCGGGAGAAAGGTTTTCAATTTAAAGAGGCTTGATTATTAGTGGAAATCCTCACCTCAATTCGGAACCAAAAGTTGAGGACTTGTAGAACACAAGGTGTTATGCGTAACACAAGTATGTCCGTGATGTCGTATACGGTATGACTCGATTCCCTCTAATGTTTCATACCGCAAGCATGCCAAAGTTTTCGCCTGAAGGCGAGGGGGACAATAATTGGTGAGTTCTAACTCGATAGAATACGGCCGGTTTTTCCTAACCGCCGTCATCAAGGCAGTTGAGAAGAAGGCCACATCCTTTTAAATGATGTGTTTTCATGGTTCACTTCTGATTTTACCCCGGCTTTATGCCCGGTTGCGGCTTTCATAGTATCGGCACAAATTAGCGGTGGCCTTGACTGTTGCGTCCAGAGTGGCATACACAGGGAACCCCCGAGCGACAAAAGTTCTTTTGAGAAGAAGATTATAATATCTGTCTTCTTCATCTTCCAAGTAAGGATCCAGGGAAACCGTGATCATGACGGGTTTACGTTCCTTTTGACGGGCTTGTTCGCAGCCTTCAAGCATCAACTCGATGAGCCGCTTCATATGGGCATCAATGCCTTGTCCCAGGATACGCCGCAAATAGCGAAACTGATCGAACTGGAAGACCAGGGAATGAATCTGGCGGTCTGCGGCAACGATCCTGATAATGTCGGCGATGTTTCCCTTCGGCCCGATATTGTAATAGATGGGCCAGGCATCCAGGGGATTCCCGATGCTGGTTCCGGCCGCAGGGACCAGGGTGCGAAGGGCTTCAATGGTTTCCGGAGAAAACCGGGGCACTTCTATGCCGGCTTTCAGGCACATGTCTGTCTGGATGACGCTGAAGCCGCCGGAGTTGGTAATCAAAGCCATTGCCCGCCCGGAAGGAAGAGGCGAGGTGTCAAAGGCTATCAGGGTGTTCACCATTTCATCAAAGTTTTCCACCTGCATCGCTCCGCACTGCCTGAAGAAGGCGCGCCAGATATCCGGAGAGCCGGCCAGGGCTGCCGTATGAGAGGCTGCCGCCCGCATGCCTTGGGCCGTCATCCCGCCCTTAATGGCGATCACCGGCTTTTGCCTTGCCGCTTGGGCCAGGGCCGCGCTCAGGTGTGAGACATTTTTGGTTCCTTCGATATAAAAGGCGATAAGTTTCGTGTCCGCGTCATCCGCCAGGTATTCCAGAAAATCGGCGCCGTCCAGGTCGGCGGCGTTGCCGTAACTGACCACTTTGCTGAACCGGAGATTTTTCGTGTCGGCGAAATAAGAGAAAGATTCAGCAAAACTGCCGCTCTGGGCGACGACACCGATGTGCCCCTCCTTTGTCGGGGATTCCGGTATGATGGACAGCCCCGTCTTGGGACAGTAGACACCGAAACAATTGGGGCCGATGAGCCGGATTCGGCCTTTGGCCACTCTTTTTAATTCCTCTTCCTGCTTGACTCTTTCGGGAATGCCCGTCTCGCTGAAACCGGCCGTGAAAATCTGAGCGACCTTGACGCCTTTCCGGATACACTGCTCCAGGACCTGCGGCAGAAGCGAAGCAGAGATGCCGATAATCACGTAATCGATTTGGGCCTCCACATCCAGAATGCTCGGGTAGCATTTTTTGCCCAGCACTTCCGTATATTTCGGGTTCACCAGGTAAAGGCGCTCCCTTATTTTTGTTTTCATCTGCGCACGGGTAGCCTGATCGGAAGGGGATGCCCCGATGATCGCTACGGCACGGGGATTAAAGATATAGTCGAATACTCTGTCGCCAGTTTCCATGGCACCTCCTGATGGAATTGATGTGATCCTTCTTATCACAAAGAATTGAGCAACCGTAGGATGAAATGACCCTGCGCATGAAATGTTTTATATGGCTGGGGCTGCGCCCCTCCGCAGTCCAGACGAGGCTGACTGGCAATAACGAGGCCTGGCAAAACACCTCTGTGCCTATGAGCCTGAGCTCTCGAATCACCACTGCAATAGAAGGAGATTCAGGGTCTTTATGGCCCTGCCTTTTCTTATTCACATTACATACGGTAATTTTCGATCAATGGGCTGATCTTGGAGCGAGGAGGTGCACTCAGCGTTTTTGATGATGTGTAGGTTTTAAAATCGGGCATGGAGCTTTTTTTATCGACAACTTCCTGTAACCGAGAAAATCAATCGGGATCAAGTTATTGTATATTTCTTGTTGTAAGCGCCACGCCGGGCCGATCCCTCTTCGGTGTTCTTATTCGTCCAGGCCTTCTATCAGGGCCATGACATTGTGCCCCAGGACCCGGTGATTGTATCCCCCTTCCAGTATGGCGAAGCAGCCTCCGCCGCTTTTCCTGCTCGCGGCGCGCACCATGCGCCCCATCTCCCGGTAATTATCTGTCGAGAGGACGCCGCCCCAGTCTTCCCGGTGATTATCAAAGCCTGCCGAAATGCCGATGATATCCGCGTCGTCGGGGAGCATCGCTTCCACATTTCTGAGATACGCGTTCGGATCGCGCTCCGACGGGTTGTATATGGTCACGTAATCGGACCTTCCCAGTATGTTGACGGTGCCGTCGCCGAAGTGGAGGTCGAAGTCCAGTATAAAGGCCTTCTCTATCCTGCCCTCCCTCTTCAGCTTTGATATGGCGATGGCCATGTTGTTGAAAAAACAGAAACCCCACGAACTGTTCGAGGACGCGTGGTGTCCGGGGGGGCGTATCAGGGCGAAGCAAGGCTGTGAAAGGCCGGTGAAGGCGGCCTGGATGGCTCCCCCCGCGGCAAGGGCGGCTATATCGTACAGCCCCTGCCTTTTCACGGAAGCCATATGCTGCTCCGTATGACAGGCGAGGATATCCCCCTCATCGGCGGGAATCGAGGGGGTGAAAGTAACCCTGTCTTGTATGACATCGACGATGGCCTCCATCCGTCCAAAGGCAGCGGCTGGATCGGAGCAATAGGATTCCTTGAAATCCTCGTGCCATATAACGCTCATGTTCTTCCTCTCGTGGTGGCAACTTGAAGAGCAACGAGAACGGGGATAGTGCCAGCAGCCCTGTGCATAGCCAGGGATTCTTTGTAATAAAGTTCAAACCCCACGGCAAGGAAAAAACGCGCGGACACAAAAAAGTGCCGCCGGAAGGCATAACACCTTCCGACGGCACTTCGTCAACAGCTACTGGCAGTATGTTACTTCTTTATCTTTATCTTTTTCACTGCGCTTTCCTCGGCCTTGGGAATGACAAGCTTGAGGATGCCATCCTTGTAGGTTGCATCCACCTTGTCCCCCTGGATCGCGTCGGGGATTCTGAAGCTTCTGTGGAATGAACCATAGGTCCTCTCGATGCGGTGATAGGTGTCGCCCTTTTCCTCCGTTTCCTGCTTCTTCTCCCCCTTCACACTCAGCATGCCCCCGGCAATGGTTATCTCCAGGTCCTTCTCATCGATGCCAGGCAGTTCCGCGCTGACTATATATTCCTTCTCATTCTCAGAGATGTTGAAGGCCGGCGCCCAGTTCTTCTCCCCGCGCAAAGGCAACAATTCGTCTTCAAACAGCCGGTCGAAGAAATCCCTTGCGCTGTGGAGTGACCCTGTCCTTGGAATCAAACTTAATACATCTTTCATGATATCAACCTCCTTGTATGTGTTTCCTGCGTGACCATAAATTAAGCACGCCTATTTTTTTGTCAAGGGGAAGGACCTCCCTCCTGAAACTCATTTTGTTACGCAACGCGGCGCGCTTCATTTCAGGACAGTGAATATCATCAAGACTTTGCAAGCCGGACAAAATGTGATATGAGTGCGTGAAAGTTTGGACGATATGTGCCGCAAGAAAGAGTCACATGAACAATATTATAGCGGGAGTCTTCCTTCTGGGGATGATCCTGGTCGGTATCCTGAGTCTCAAGAAAATTAAGAATGCCTCGAGTTATTTTGTCGCGGACCGAAAGGCAGCTACCCCGGCAATAACGGGTTCGCTTCTCGCCACCATTATAGGCGGGTCAAGCACCATCGGGATCGCCGGCCTGGGTTATTCAAAGGGGCTGGTGGGGGCGTGGTGGATGCTCGTGGGGGCGATAGGGCTCCTGATCCTCTCCGTATGGTTCGCCGAACGGGTGAGGGGCTACGCGGTATACACCCTCCCTGAAATCCTCGAGAAACAGTACGGGGGGAATGCGATACGGATTATCGCCTCTGTTCTGATCGCCGCCGCATGGCTGGGAATCATAGCGGCGCAGATCATCGCGGCGGGCAAGATAATGTCGGTGTTATGGCCGGGGCAATCCGGCCTGCTGATGATCATCGCCGGGTCCGTTTTTATCATATACACTCTCCTCGGGGGGCAGTATTCCATCCTCCGCACCGATCTGATACAGGCGGTCCTGATCATCATGGGGGTGGCCATCTGCGCCGCTGCCGGCATATCGGCCGCGGGCGGGCTTTCGAAAATGGCGGAGAGCCTTCCGCCTTCGTACTTCTCATTTCCAACGGCGCCCGGTTTCGGTTGGACCGATCTTCTGACTTTCCTCTTCTTCGTCGGCGCGACGTACTTGGTCGGCCCGGATATATACTCCAGGATCTTCTGCTCCCGGGACCCCCGAGTCGCCAGAAGGTCTCTTGTGCTGACCGCTTCCGTCATGATTCCCGCGGCGTTTCTCATAACACTCGCAGGGATTGCCGCACGGGTGCTCCTGCCGGAGATCCAGCCGGAGAGTGCGCTGCCGGCCCTCGTCATACACACAATCCCGACCGGGCTGAGCGGCCTCGTCATCGTCGCCCTCCTGGCGGCGGTCATGTCCTCCGCAGACACCTGCCTGCTCACCACAAGCACTATCATTACCGCGGATATACTGGCACCCCTGCTGAAGATCGATGAAAGAAATCTGCTCAGGATATCCAGGTTATGCGTGATTATCACGGGGATATTCTCTCTTGTCATCGCGCTGAGAATGCAGGGGATCATCGCCTCCCTCCTGCTGGGATACACCGTCTACTCGGCGGGGCTTGTCATCCCCATTCTGCTGGGGTTTTACGCACACAGGTTCGGGCTGAACGTCGCGGGGGCGATCATCGCCGTCACGGGTGGAGGAGCTTCGGGGCTCTTTTTGAAACTCTCAGGGCACGACTATTTGCTTCTCTATACGATTCCCCTTTCGGCGGTCCTGCTCTTCGCGGGAAGTTATATCTGGAGAAGGTCACTCAAGACCGGATAAGGATTATGGCATGGACAACAGGTGGATACTCGTAGACAACGCCCACAAACGTGAGACGGCGCAGCGAGACATACTCGGCGCGCAGCATATAGGTCTGGATACCGAATACGATTCCTTCAGGTACTTCCGGGAAAAGCTGTGCCTGATACAGATATCCACGGAATCTCGGGTATATCTCTTCGACCCGCTTTTGGACATCGATTTCTCGTTTCTGGGGGAGGTATCAGCGAATCCCGCGACCGTCAAGATTATTCACGCGTGCGATAACGATATACGCCTGCTCAACCGGGACTACGGCTTCAGGTTCAAGAATATCTTCGACACCTACCGGGCAGCCTGCATTCTGGGGGACACGGGTCTTTCTCTCAAATCAATCATCCTGGACTATCTGAGGGTGGATCTGAAAAAGACCAAGAAGATTCAACGGTCGAGATGGGATGTGCGCCCCCTGACAGACGAACAGCTGGATTACGCGGCCCTTGACACACACCACCTGATAGACCTCTATTCCCGTCTCAAAGAGAGGCTTACACGCAACAATCTGGAGGAAGCGGCGGAAGAGATCTTTGACAAGATGGCGGCTGTGAGGTGGCATGAGAAAACCTTCAATCCGAAAGGGTTCTTCACGGTTGACGGATACGACGAGCTGGAAGAATGCCAGAGGCTTCGCCTGAAAAAGCTCTACCACTGGAGATTTGAAATGGCAAAAAGGACCAATACCGCCCCGTTCCTTGTGCTCTCCGACCGTACCATCGTGGACCTGTCGAAAGAGGAAGCGGGCACTGTCAAGTCACTGGGCGAAGCCGGTATACTTTCCGCTGAAAAAGTAAAAGCCTTCGGGTCTGAGATCATCAAGATGCTCGGACAGGTGACGGAGACGGCTTGGTAGGGAAGACACCCGTCCAATTTACAGCTACCCGTCTACAGGACCCTCCTTTCTGTACACGATGTTGCCACAGGCGCAGCCCTGCCCGACTGTTTTTTGCCAAAAAACCAAAAAATGGATGGAAATGGTGAAGAGATGCCCCCGGCTGCCCGACGAGTTGGCCCTCCGGAGTGACACGGTGATGTGACCCTTATTTTAATCTCCTGCGAAGCCACTGTCTTTCAAGCTCCTTGTAAATAAGAACCAGGGATTCAGGTGGTTTCAATTCCCCGTTCCGCATTGAATCCTCCAATAGAATGCCATACTGGTTGTCTTTCCGCCGGCGCACAAGTCCCGTCAGCGCCGCGATTTTATCGATCAACCGGAGCTCTATTGCGATTTCGGCACCAATCGGTATATCCACTGCTTCTGTGTTGGGAAACTCGATCAGGATTCCCATCAGGCTGAGATCCACAGGTATTACCGACCAGGTTTTGCCCTTGAAACCAACCCTGACGGTAAGGTCGGTTAAACGGGGAACAGCGACTCGAAATGCCATACGCCCTTCGGTTCTTTGAGGCTTCAGTGAACGAAGGAAGACAATGAGATCCTCTATCGCGTCAGCGGACAGGGTAATGGCCGAGTTTGGCTTATCTTGATCCAGAAAAATTAGAGAACGCCCATCCAAAAAGATTTTTATTTTTCCTATCGTGATTTCCGGCATCAGACGCACCTCCCGATATCAGACAGCTACCACCGCGTATCACCCGCACCCACAAACTGATGGGCCTCCGGAAAAGGCCGTTGTACGTGACACTTTCACAAAGAAAACTGGTCCGGTTTTGGATTTTGGGTGTATGCTTGTTTTCATAACTATTATCGGTTAATTTGATTTAATATTTAGGGTTTATACCTGTTTTTTTACAAAAACCCGCTGACAGTTCTGTCTGTTGCTGAGTTGATGCCGCACAGGGCCTTCCCGCACGAGGGGGCCCCGCGCTTCGAGAGCACTTTAACAAAAATATCCGCATCCGGCAAGCCCGGTTTCACCAACCCGGTCACCGTTCATACGCTCCGTCACAGATGCTCCACGTATCACCTTGCAACAGGTTGTTATATAAGGGCTATATCGTAACGCCCCGGTCGGCATTACCCGGCGCCTCCCGCACTTTTCAGGGATTCTCTGAGTATCTCCGAGGGATCAACGGCGGGGATCCCGGAAAAATATCCCAGCTGCATCTTGCAGGCCCCGCAGTCCGACATGAGGATGTCAGGATCAACGGCCTTGATCGCCCGTGCCGCATCAGCGCCCAGCTTCGCGGAGGTCTCCTCATGTTTCTTTTTAAATCCGTAGCTTCCGGCAAGGCCGCAGCAGTTATCCTCAAGGATATGGACCTCAAGGCCGGGAATCTTTTCAAAAAGCCGCGCGGCAGGATACCCGATGCCCAATGCCCGCAGGTGGCAGGGGATGTGATACGCGACTTTGCGGTAAAGCGGCTCAAAGGCCGGCTTTATATACCCCTCTTCCATGAGCTTCAGAATATATTCATGCAGATTATAGGTGTTTTCAGATATCTTTTTACCGTCAAGTACACCCAGGATACCCGGATAGTCCTGCGTGAGGGAGAGGCCGCATGATGTGCAGGTGTATAGCACCTCATACCCCTTGTCTATGTACCCGGCAAGGATGCGCGCGTTTTTCCGGGCGAATTTCCTGGCGGTCTCCATGTCTCCATTCCCCAGGGCGGGCAGACCGCAGCAGACCTGCCTCGGAATAACGACCCTGACACCCAGCGACGCGAGAAGGTCCCGTACCCCTCTGCCGATATCGGGACGGTTATAGTTGATAAAACAGCCATAAAAAAATACCACCTTTTTCCGGCTCCTCCGGCGCCCTTTCCACCTCCAGCTCCTGTTCATGGAATGAACGTGATACTGGGGGAAAGGGGTAGCGGTCGATATCCCGAATACATTCAGCACCCTTTTCATGAACGTTCTGGGGGTCAGGAGGTTGACCAGGGGGGCGATCAGGGAAGCAAGAGCGCCAAGCCAGTAATTATTGGCGAACAGGCGGTACGCGAAGGGCCTGAAGTGTCCTGCGCCGTATCGGCTCTGTTCCCTGAGAATGATTTGAGCCGGATGCACACCGTACGGACAGGCCACATCACATCGCTTGCACTGACTGCACAGCCGTACCCATCTGTCTATGGATGCCTCATCCTCCGAGCGAAATCGCTCGGCGTCGGGACCGGACTGCTTGGGACCGGGGAAGGCCGGGTCCACCTTGAACACGGGGCAGTTTGCCACACAGACGGTGCATCGTATGCAGTGCTGAAAGTCAAATTTCACGATACCTGCCCCCCGCACGCGTTCGCAGCCGCTACTCCCGTGGCAATGGCCATACCGTGGCCGCACCGGTGTTTCATCACCTCTGAAAAGGCCAGTATGCTCCCGCACACGTAAAGGTTTTCAATCTCCGTATCAACAGGCCTGAAGGATGAGTCCACCTGTATGCCGGACTTCTCTATATCATGTCCGGGGGCGAAGAAATCATCGTTAAACCAGGACTCTCTCCCCCCGGGGAGATACGCGGGCAGATCGAATACCGTCTCCGTGACGGCGTCCATCGATGCCTGGAGGCCGCCGCTTACAAATGAACCGGTGGCGAGGATAAACGCCTTCCCCTCGACACGTGTGGCCCTTCCGACGCTGGTAAGGGTGACGGCCTCAATCTGGTTGCCCAGTTTTTCAACGCTGTATATTCCCTTTCCCCAGTAGAGGTTGACCCCCTTTCGCAACAGGGCCTTTTTCAGGACACCGAACAGCCGGAGACCCGGCATTGAGGGAGGCAGCGTGGGGATCTCAAAGACCATCCTGCCGTATCCGGCGGATAACTCATGGTACACATCCCCGGCAAGGCTTCTCCCCAGCACGGCCGGCAAGGCGATCCTTCCTTCCGGGATATCGAGTCCCCGCAGCCACGATATAAAGGCGTCAAGAAACGGCCTGCCTTCAAACTTTTCAGCGATCCCCGCCGTAGTGATGACTCCCGGGTCAAATACGGAATATCCGGCGTTCGTGTATCGTGACGTAATGTACTGCGGATAGAAATCCTTCATTTTGTAAAACGATATGACGTGGATATATTCATCGGAATCAAAATCGGAGAATTCCATTGTCTCGGGAACAAGACAGGTGGTTTTGCACCTGCCCAGAGAGGTCAAGATCCTCCTGTTGGTATGCGCATCCCCCACATACGGCATGCCCCCCTCAGACGCGACACTCCGGAACAGCTCCAGTGCTTTCGCGACGGCGTCTTCTCCAACGAGGTGATAGGGATGGTTATCCGGCAGAGAAGCAATGCCTTTCAGGGGATCATCACCGTCCGCGAGCACATCGATACACCCGGTGGAAAAGCAACAGACGGGATCACCCTTTGAAATAACCGCGACCGTCCTCCCCGCCTCCGCGAGCGCGGCCGCCGCCATCATCCCCGACATTCCCCCGCCGATGATCACGACATCGTATATGGCGTTCATTGCCCTTGCTCCATATTCAGGATACCGAGGTAGATATATTCAACAAGCTGTTCTTCGCGGAGTTGATCACCCCAGAGCGCCGGTTTGATCCCCTTGAATCGTCTCTGGAGAAATTCCCTGAGCACACGCATCGATTCTTCGGGGGTCATCTTCCCCATCTCCTGCATGATTCCCAGTGCCCGGTACGTGCAGAACCCTCCCTGACAGGGCCCCATCCCCAGCCGCGTTCGGTGCTGAATGTCTCCGATATGCCTGGTCCCGATCTGACCGGCAACGCGCTCTACGGTCTCGGCCGTCACCAGTTCACACTCACACACAATGCCTTCCAGGGTCTTCAGCCGGCTGGAAAGGGGATACCCGCTCAGTTCTTCCTGCCCCTCGAGGGGAAGTTCCGCCGTCCGGCACCTCGTCTTCCGGCCAAAGACGGCCATGATGCTGTCGGTCATCTTTTCCGCCATAAGCCGGTAGGTGGTAAGTTTTCCCCCCAGAATACTGAACAGCCCGTCCTGGTGGTCTATGATTCGGAAACCCCGGGATATCGCCCTGCCGTCCTCGCCATCCGCCTTCAACAACGGCCGGACACCCGCATAGGTCCTGATCAGTCGGGTCGTGCCGAAATCCGGAAGCATCTGCTGTGCCTGGGTGGCGATAATATCCACTTCAGCCGGGTCAACGCCGATCCGGTCGGGATCGGTAACGGGCATGGAGGTCGTACCGGCAAGGCAGACCGCCTCGTTGGGGACAACAATATCACCATCGGCCGAAGGCCTCAGCCGGTTGATCACCATATTCGTAATCCGGTGATTCGTGACAACAAGGCTCCCCTTGGACAGGGTCATCGGCACGCTGCTGCCGGCCAGCTGCGCGACCTGATCCCCCCACGCACCCGTGGCATTGATAATGATCTTTCCTCTGATTTCTTTGACTTCAGATGTGGCTTCTTCCCGGGCCTTGACACCGACACACCGGCCGTGTTCCCTGATAATCTCGATTACCCTATGGTGGGTCAGGATCTGGCCGCCTCGCTTCTGAGACGAGGTGATGTTCAGCATGCACAGCCTGAAGGGATCGATGGAACAGTCGGGAACCCTGATCGCCTCTTCCAGGGAGGGGTTCAGTTTGGGAACAAGGTCGAGCGCCCTGCTCGGGGAGAGCTCCTCGGTAGCGATTCCTATCTCCTCGCACCCTTTCAGGAACATATCCCTGAATCTCTTCGAGTCACCGGGGAGACGCACAAACAGTCCCCCTGTCTGCTCCACGCATTTTCTGCCGATCTTGCGCAAGATCATATTCTCGGCGATACAATCGGCCGCCGCTTCGGGATCGTTCACCACGTACCTGCCTCCGCTGTGGAGCAGTCCGTGGCACGCACCCGTCGCCCCGGCGGCGAAATCACCCTTCTCGATCAGACAGTGAGGTATGCCTCTGAGCGCCAAGTCTCTCGCTATCCCGCAGCCCGTGGAGCCACCACCGATAATAATGACGTCCGTCCTGATCATAGGCAGTCACCGATTGCCATAATAACCTGATATTATTCTTTTCCTTACTAAAATACCAGTACCAATGCAAGCGTTGAAGCATCTGATACAGAATCTGACCGGAAGAGTACCGGTCTGGGGCCGGGTACCTACCGCAAGAGAGCGACCGCCCTCTGCGGAAAATCCGTGAACAGTCCGGCCGCTCCCGCCCTGGTGAATCGCAGCATCTCCTCCGCTTCATTCACGGTAAAGAGATTCAGGGATATGCCCCTTTGTGTTACCAGACGTATCTGCCCTTCGTCCATCAGGGTGCTGCGGACGTTGTACGTTCCGAATTCCAGATCTCCCTCCCAGTCCGGGGGATCCGCTTCGGAATCGCCGATCAGTGCCTGGACCGCAATCGAGGGGGTTCGCATCTGAACCTCACGCAGCCATTCATGGTGAAATGAAGAGATCATAACGAGTCCATGGTCTATTCCGAGGTCATCGATCATCGCCAGGACCCGCTTAACGAGGGGGAACCCGTCCAGGGCCGGGGGGAGACGTTTCAATTCCAGGTTGACGGGGAAGGAGGTGTCGTGTGTAAAACAGAGGGCC